>NZ_JBFARL010000029.1:0-59513 GCF_040674655.1 Actinomadura sp. NPDC049753
CCGCGGCGGCCGCGGCGAACAGCGCCGCCAGCGGCCGCCGCAGGCGGGATAAGCGGGGGGTCACGGCAGTTCCAGGGGGAGCTTGATGCCGTCGAGGGCGGTGGCGCAGGCGCAGGTGCGCTCGGCGGGCAGCGCCTTGACGACGTCGGCGACGACGCCGCGGAGCCGGTCGATGTTCTCGCCGAAGACGCGCAGGACCTCTTCCATCGTGACGCCCTCGCCCTCCTCGATGCCCGCGTCGAGGTCGGTCACCAGGCAGAGGGAGGTGTAGCAGAGCGCCAACTCGCGGGCGAGGACGGCCTCCGGGTGGCCGGTCATCCCGATCAGCGTCCACCCCTGCGAGGCGAACCACTGGGACTCGGCCCGGGTCGAGAAGCGGGGGCCCTCGATGACGACGAGCGTGCCGCGGTCGACCGGGGCCCACCCCGAGGCCCGCGCGGACTCGACGGCGGCGCGGCGGCCGGTCGGGCAGTACGGGTCGGAGAACGAGACGTGGACGGCGGCGCCGTGGTCGTAGTAGGTCTGGTCGCGCCCCGACGTCCGGTCGGCGAGCTGGTCGGGGACGGCCAGGGTGCCGGGCCCGAGGTCGGGGGTGAGGGAGCCGACCGCGCACGGCGCCAGCACCTGGCGGACGCCGAGGGACCGCAGCGCCCACAGGTTGGCCCGGTAGGGGATCTTGTGCGGGGGGAAGCGGTGGTCGCGGCCGTGCCGGGGGACGAAGGCGACGCGGCGGCCCGCCAGCTCGCCGATCGCGATGGGGTCGCTGGGCGGGCCGTAGGGGGTGTCGACCCGCACCTCCTCGATGTCGTCGAGGAACGAGTAGAAGCCGGAGCCGCCGATGACCCCGATCTCGGCGAGGGGCTGGGACGCGGAAGCCTGAGTGGACATGCCGCCGACCCTAGCCACCCGGCCGCCGTCCCCGGCAGGCCGTCCGCCGATTGTGGATAACTCCGCCGCCGCACGACGAAGGGCCCGGCCGGAGCCGGGCCCTTCCGCGTTCCGGGACGTCAGCCGACCGGGTCCAGGACCTTGGGCTCGGAGGCGGGTGCCTCCTTGGCGAGCCGTCCCGGCGTCCAGATCCGCCGCCCGATGTCGTAGGACAGGGCGGGCAGCAGCAGCGACCGGACGACGAGGGTGTCGAGCAGGACGCCGAACGCGACCGCGAAGCCCATCTCGACCATGAACACCAGCGGCAGCGTGACCATGGACGCGAACGTGGCCGCGAGGACGAGCCCGGCCGAGGTGATCACACCGCCGGTGACGGTGAGGCCCCGCTGGATGCCGCGCCGCGTGCCGAGGGCCTGCGACTCCTCCCGGACGCGGTGCATCAGGAAGATGTTGTAGTCGACCCCGAGCGCGACCAGGAAGATGAAGGCCAGCAGCGGGAAGCCGGAGTCGGTCCCCTCGAACCCGAAGACGTGCTCGAAGATGACCGCGCAGGCGCCGAGCGAGGCGAGGAACGACAGCACCACGGTGCCCATCATCAGCAGCGGCGCGACGACGGCGCGCAGCAGCGCGATGAGGATGAGCAGCACCACGGCCAGCACGATCGGGATGATGACCTTGTTGTCGCGGGTGGAGGCGCGCTTGATGTCCAGGTACGTCGCGGTCGTCCCGCCGACCTTGGCGTCCGCGGACGGGACGGCGTGCACCGAGGTCCGCAGCCGGTCGATGGTCGCGCGGGCGGCCGGGCTGTCGGCGGCGTCCTTCAGCGTCGCCTCGTACCTGACCAGGCCGCCCGTGGTGACGGGGGCGCTGACTTCGGCGACGCCCGGCGTCCCGCGCACGGCCTGGGCGATCTGGCCTGACGCCGGGGCCTTGCCGATCACGAGGGCGGGGGAGCCCGACCCGGCGGCGTAGTGCCGCGCGATGACCTCCGAGCCCTTCACCGAGTCGGGCTTGCCGGTGAACTGGCCGGCGTCCGACAGGCCGTCCGCCTTGAGCGAGCCCAGCCCGAGCGTGAGGACGATGAGGCCGAGCATGGTCACGGCCCAGAGCGCGCGCGGGCGCTTGCCCACGATCCCTGCGACGCGGCTCCAGACGCCGTGCTCGGCCTCGTACGCCTCGGGCGTGAGGTACTTGGCGTCGTAGCGGGGGATCAGCGGCCAGAACAGCCAGCGGCCGCAGATGACCAGGAGGGCGGGCAGGAGGGTCGTCATGGCGGCGAGCGCGGTGAGGACGCCCGCGGCGGCCACGGGGCCCATGCCGGCGGTGGAGTTCATGTCGGCGAGCAGCAGGCACAGCAGTCCGACGGCCACGGTGGCGGCGGAGGCGATGACGGCGGGCGCGGCGCGGTGCAGCGCGTAGGCCATGGCCTCGTGCCGGTCCTCGTGCCGGTGCAGTTCTTCCCTGTAGCGGGCGACGAGCAGCAAGGCGTAGTCGGTGGCGACGCCGAAGACGAGGACGGTGAGGATGCCGGCGCTCTGGCCGTTGACGGTGAGGTCGGCGTACTTGGCGAGCAGGTAGACGGTCGACTGGGCGAGCCCCAGGGCGAAGACGGCGCTCAGCACGGGGACGAACCACAGGACGGGGCTGCGGTAGATGAACAGCAGCAGGACGATGACGACGAGACCGGCGGCCATGAGCAGGAAGCCGTCCAGGCTCTGGAAGACCTCGAACTGGTCGGCGCCGCCGCCGGCGGGGCCGGTGACGTGCGAGGTCAGTCCGGGGGGCCCGCGCTCGGCGAGGTCGCGCGCCTGGTCGACGGCGGCGGTGAGGTCCTCGTCCGTCAGGGGAACGAGGGTCTGCAGGGCCTTGCCGTCCTTGGACGGGAACGGCCCCTGCGCCTTCTGCGCTCCGGGCAGTTTCTGGAACGCGGCGACGTCGGACTCGGCCTTGGCCTTGTCGGCCGCGGTGATTCCGCCGGACCGCTCGTAGACGATGACGGCGAGCATCGTCTCGTCCTTGCGGAACCGGTCCTCCAGCTCCACGACCCGGGTGGACTCGGCCCCGGCGGGCAGCCAGGACGCGGCGTCGTTCTTCTCGACGTCGCCGAGCTTGCCGGCGAGGGGGCCGAGAGCGGCGAGCAGGACGACCCACAGGGCCAGGACGGCCCATTTGGTGCGCCTTCCGGCGATCAGTCCGGCCAGGCGGTGGGTCCGCGGCCTCGGGGGAGCCGGGCTAGGTGCGCTCATGGTTCCTCTCCTGTGTGCACCGGGCGAATCAAGATATGTCGCGTTTGCGCAAGAGTCTCTCGTCGGGCGAGAGATGTCAAGTAATAACGCGAGAGTCGGAAGCATGCGGGGTCGCAAGCCTCTCTCTACAAGAGTCTCTCTAAAATAGAGCTAAGTCAAATCGTGTGACGGGGAGACCTCGCCGGGGCGGGACCGCGGGGTCGCGGGGGCGCTCCCTGTCTTCTCCATGGTCGCGAAAGGCGTGCGGACGCGCCTCCGGCGTCGGTACCGACTTCAGCTACGCCGGCCGACGCAAGAGAAAGCCGCCGCCTACCTCTGAAGGTGTAGGCGACGGCTTCCGGACATGGCGAAGACCGGGGGATCCGGACGGATCCCCCGGTGCGAGCGGAGATGCCTAGGAGGTCAGGCGACCTTTTCGGAGGACGACTTGCCGGTCGACGAGGACGACGACGAGTCGGAGGACGACGAGGACGAGCTCGACTTGGCGGAGTCGCCCGAGGAGCCGCCCGAGTCGCCGGAGGAGCCGTTGGACGACCCGCTGGACGAGCCGTTCGACGAGACCCCCGCGGTGGAGGACGACTTGCCGGAGCCGCGGCTGTCGGTGCGGTAGAAGCCCGAGCCCTTGAAGATGATCCCCGCGGCGGAGAAGACCTTGCGGAGCCTGCCGGTGCACGCCGGGCACTCGGTCAGCGCGTCGTCGCTGAACTTCTGCACGACCTCTAGAGGCTCGCCGCACTCGGTGCAAACGTACTGATACGTCGGCACGGTTCCTCCTCGCTGACTCAGACCGGCGCTGGCCGGACTGGCACTCACTCTAGACGACTGCTAATGGTACCCATGCGTGGAACAGGATTCGCCCCCGGGATGTTCCCCGGCGGCGCGTCGCGTGCCAGGGGCGCGCCGTGGGGCCCCGGCCGCCGCGGGTCCCCAGGTCACTGGCCCTTCTCGCCGAACCAGCCCGCCAGCCTGCCCTTGCGGCTGACCGCGCGGAGCCTGCGCTCGGTGGCCTCGCGCACCTCGGCGGTGGTCACGACCAGCAGGGTGTCGCCCGCCTGGAGGGGCGTGGTGGGCTCGGGCACGAAGCTCGCCCCGTCCCGCACGACGAGGGTGATGGACGCGCCGGGCGGCAGCCGCAGCTCGAAGATCTCCACGCCGCTCATCAGCGAGTCGCCGGGGATCCGCACCTCCAGCAGGTCGGCGTGCAGCTCCTCCAGCGGCGCGGCCTCGACGTCCAGCTCGCGGGTCTGCTCGTCGCTCGTGAGGCGGCACAGCCGCGAGGCCAGCGGCAGCGTCGGCCCCTGGAGCAGGGTGAACACGACGACGATGTTGAACACGATCGCGAAGAGCCGGTCGGCGTGCTCCACTTCCGCGACCATCGGAATGGTGGCCAGGACGATCGGGACGGCGCCCCGCAGCCCCGCCCAGGACGCGAACACCTTCTCGCCCCACGACAGCCGGAACCCGATCGTGGAGAGCACGACCGACAGGGGGCGGGCCACCAGCAGCAGGATGAAGCCGATGACGAGCGCCGGCAGGATCTGGCCCGGGAGGTCGCCGGGATCGGCCAGCAGGCCCAGCATCACGAACAGCCCGATCTGGGCGAGCCAGCCGACGCCCTCGGCGAAGCCCCGCGTGGCGGGACGGTGCGGAAGCCGCGCGTTCCCGAGGACGAGGGCGCTGACGTAGACGGCGAGGAACCCGCTGGCGTGCATCAGGGAGGCGGCCCCGTAGGAGCCGACGGACAGCGACAGCACGGCGATGGGGTAGAGGCCGGACGCGGGGAGCGCGACGCGGCGCAGCGCCTGCGCGCCCAGCCAGCCGATGGCGACGCCGACGATGCCGCCCGCGACCAGCTCGTAGACCATGA
Source organism: Actinomadura sp. NPDC049753 (assembly GCF_040674655.1). Lineage (NCBI taxonomy): Bacteria > Bacillati > Actinomycetota > Actinomycetes > Streptosporangiales > Thermomonosporaceae > Actinomadura > Actinomadura sp. NPDC049753. Next base: position 5,002 of record NZ_JBFARL010000029.1, read on the forward strand.
CGCCGAGCAGTTCGGCCATGTTGGGGACGGCGGTGTGGGCGCTCAGCGTGACCACGATGATCACGACCGGGGCGTCGTTGAAGCCGGACTCGGCCTCCAGCAGGCCGGTCAGCCGGGACGGCAGGGGCAGCCGCCGCAGCACCGAGAACACCGCGGCCGCGTCGGTGGGGGCGAGCACGGCGGCCAGCAGGAACGCCGGGCGCCACTCCAGGCCGACGAGCCACATGGCGGCGAGCGCGACGACGACGATGCTGATCAGGGTGCCGAGGGTGGAGACGCTGAGCGCGGCCGGCACCGAGGGCCGCACGCGCCGCCAGTTCGTGGTGACGCCGCCCTCGGCGAGGATGAGCACGAGGGCCGCGAGGCCGAGCGTCTCGGCCAGTTCCGCGTTGTCGAACCGGATGTGGAGGGGGCCGGACTCGCCGATGAGAAGGCCGAGGCCCATGTACGCCAGCAGCGTGGGAAGGCCCGCCTGGTGCGACAGCCGGACCGCGATGATGGCGCTGAGTACGAGCGTGGCCCCGAGGAGTAGCCAGATGTCGAGGTGCACATCCCACCCTTCGGGGTCGTCAAAGTTGATCGTTTAGCAATCCTACAGATTCGCGGACGAATCGCATATTTACGATTGAGGGATGGCGTGTCCGGGATAGCCGCTATCGCCGGGTGACCTGCGGATTGATCCCGTTCACTACGTTCTGTACGTCTCGTCCCTGAACGGCCGCGGTGACGTTGTCGCGCACCATCCCCAGCAGGTTCAGCTGCGACTGGACGGACGCCCCCGCCGCGTGCGGCGAGAGCAGGACGTCCTCGCGTGAACGCAGCGGATGCCCCTGCGGAAGCGGCTCCTGCTCGAACACGTCCAGGGCCGCCCCGGCCAGACGTCCCGAATCCAGCGCGGCGAGGACGGCGTCGTCCGGCGCGATGCCCCCGCGCGCCACGTTCACCAGCAGCGCCCTGTCCGGCAGCAGGGCGAGACGCTCCGGACCGATCAGCCCCTCGGTCTCCTCGGTCAGCGGCAGGGCGATGACGAGGATGTCGGACATCGCCATGAGCTCGTCCAGCTCCCGGTACGTCGCCGCCGCCTGGGGACGCCGCCGCCTCGTCCAGTACGACACCGTGCAGCCCAGGGCCGCGAACAGCCGCGCGGCCTCGGCGCCGATCGCGCCGAACCCGACGATGCCGACCCGCTGCGTGTGGATCTCGCGCGGGCCGAGCGCCGCCATCTCCATCTGCGGCCATCCGCCCGCGCGGACGGCCCGGTCGCCCCGCACGAGGTTGCGGCACAGCGCGAACGCCGCGCCGACCGCCCACTCGGCGACCCCGCGCGCGTTGAAGCCCGCCGCGTTCGCCACCGGCACGCCCGCGGCCGCCCACGCCGCGACGTCGATGCTGTCGATCCCGACCGCGGGCATCTGGACGAACGACACCCGCGGCGCCGCCGCCACGGCCTCCGCGTCCAGTGCCAGCCGGCCGGTGAAGTCGCCGATCACCAGGTCGGCGCCGGCGAGCGCGGCGAGCAGGCCCGCCCGGTCCCTGGTCTGCGGGAACGTGACCTCGGCGGCGTCTCCCAGCGGCGCGAACAGCCCTCGGACGATCTCGTCCGCGATCGGGGGCAGGGAAAGGATCCGCCACGGCGCCGTCATCTCTTACCTCCCGTCAGGCCGTGCTCGACCGCGTCCCCCGTCCGCGATCTCGGCCCTCTCACTCTACGAGCAGGGCGCCGCCCCCGAGCAGGTCAGCCCAGGCGGACCAGTCCCCGCGCCGGGGTCACCACGGCCCGGACGCGCTGGTCGTGCGGCTCGGCGGGCACGCTTTCCACCAGCTCGCCGTCGTACAGCAGCGCGGCGGTGAGGATCGCCGGGCCCACGCGCGCGAGCGCCCGGTCGTAGGAGCCGCCGCCGCGGCCGAGGCGCACGCCCGACCGGTCGACCGCCACCGCGGGCACCAGCACGACGTCCGCGCTGGCCACGGCGCCGGGGCCGCGCGGCGGCTCGGACGACTCCAGGCAACCCCGCGCCCCCGGGACGAGCGAGTCGGGGCCCTCGTAGGACGCCCAGTCGAGGTCGCCGTCCGGGAGCAGCCGGGGGACCAGCACGTACGTCCCGCGCTTCCACAGCGCGAAGAGCAGGCTCCGCGTGTCCGGCTCGTCGCCTATGGAGACATAGGCCGCGACTGTCCCGGCCATCTCCACCTCCGGGAGCGACAGCAGCGCGTCCCGGATCGGGCGCGCCGCGCCGGAGCGCGTCTCGGGCGGCATCGCCGCACGTCGTGCGAGCAGTTCGGCCCGGAGGCCGGTCTTCGTGGCGGTGGGGTGCACGCTGTGGTCCTCGCGGATGGCTAGGGTCGTGTATATGGCCGACATTGCACCAGTGCTCAAAGCGGTCGTCCCGGCGGCCGGCCTCGGTACCCGATTCTTGCCCGCGACCAAGGCGACTCCCAAGGAAATGCTGCCCATCGTCGACAAACCGGCGATCCAGTACGTCGTCGAGGAGGCGGTCGACGCCGGGCTGTCCGACGTCCTCATGATCACCGGGCGCAGCAAACGGTCCATCGAGGACCACTTCGACCGAGCCTACGAGCTGGAGGAGGCGCTGCGCGCCAAGGGCGACGACGAGCGCCTGGAGGCCGTGCACGAGTCCAGCGATCTGGCGATCATGCACTACGTCCGGCAGGGCGAGCCGCGCGGCCTCGGGCACGCGGTGCACTGCGCCCGCCAGCACGTCGGCCGCGAGCCGTTCGCGGTGCTGCTCGGCGACGACATGATCGACGCCCGCGACAAGCTGCTGCAGCGGATGATCGAGGTGCGCGGCCAGCACGGCGGCAGCGTCATCGCGCTGATGGAGGTCGAGCCCGACCAGGTGTCGGCGTACGGGTGCGCGGCCATCGAGGCGACGGACGAGGACGACGTCGTCCGCATCTCCGACCTCGTGGAGAAGCCCGCCGCCGAGGAGGCCCCCAGCAACTGGATCATCATCGGCCGCTACGTCTGCGACCCCGCGGTGTTCGACGTCCTGGAGAAGACCCCGCCCGGCCGCGGCGGCGAGATCCAGCTGACCGACGCGCTGCGCACCCTCGCCGACATGCCCGCCGACCAGGGCGGCGGCGTCTACGGCGTCAAGTTCCGCGGCCGCCGCTACGACACCGGCAACAAGCTGGAGTACCTGCGGACGGTCGTCCAGTTCGCGGCGGACCGGCCGGATCTGGCGCCGGAGTTCCTGCCGTGGCTGCGGGAATTCGTCCGCACGCAGGACGGCGTGGGCGACACAGCGGATTCGTGACGAGGCGTCAGACTGGGACCGTGGCTATGAGAACGGTCGACGAGCACCTGACCGAGATCCTCGGCAGCGTGGCGCCGCTGCCGCCGCTCGACCTGGCACTGCTGGAGGCGCAGGGCACGGTGCTCGCCGAGGCCGTGGCGGCGCCGGCGCCGCTGCCGCCGTTCGACAACTCCGCGATGGACGGCTACGCCGTGGTCGCGGCCGACATCGCGGCGGCCACCGAGGCGAGCCCCGTCGCGCTGCCCGTCGTCGGCGACATCGTTGCGGGCGACTCCGGCCTGTCGGCGATCCGGCCCGGCCTGACCGCCCGGATCATGACGGGCGCCCCGCTGCCGGCCGGCGCCGACGCCGTCATCCCCGTCGAGTGGACGGACGGCGGCAACGCCACCGTCCGCATCTCGCGCGCCGCGCCGCCGGGCAACTACATTCGCCGGGCGGGGGAGGACGTCCTCGCCGGGCAGGTCGTCGCCGAGGCCGGCACCCGGCTCGCCGCCCCGCAGATCGGCATGCTCGCGGCGGTCGGGCGCTCCCGGGTGACCGTCCGGCCGAGACCGCGCATCGTGGTCGTCTCCACGGGCGACGAACTGCGCGAGCCGGGCACCTCGCTGGCGCCCGGCCAGATCTGGGAGTCCAACAGCTTCATGCTCACCGCCGCCGTGGTCGAGGCGGGCGGAACGGGCTTCCGGCAGGCCACGGTGCAGGACGAGCCCGCCAAGGTCTTGGAGATGCTTCACGACCAGCTCGTCCGGGCCGACGCCATCGTCACCACCGGGGGCGTCTCCATGGGCACCAGGGACGTCGTCAAGGAAGTGCTCGCCGGCACCGGAACCGTGAACTTCCACAAGGTGCGGATGCGTCCCGGCAAGCCGCAGGGGTTCGGCCTCCTGGAGGGCACTCCGGTCTTCACGCTTCCTGGCAACCCCGTGAGCGCGTACGTGTCGTTCCAGGTGTTCGTCCGTCCCGCCCTACGCGTCATGCAGGGGCTGCCCCCCGAACCGCTCCCCACAGTGAGCGCCGTCGTCGCCGAGGACATCAAGTCCCCCGCGGGGCTACGCCACTTCCTGCGGGGCAGACTCTCGTTCACTCGGGGCTTCTACACCGTCACAGCGGCGGGCGTGCAGGGCTCGCACCAACTCGGGTCACTGTCGTCCGCGAACGCGCTCATCGAGATTCCGGAGGACGTCGAAGCCATGCCGGCCGGTTCGCACGTCGAGGTCATGAGGTTGCCGTCATGAGCGCCATGGGGTCCGAGTTCACCCATCTGGACGACGAGGGATCGGCCCGCATGGTCGACGTGTCGTCGAAGGACGTCTCGTCCCGGACGGCCACGGCCACGGGGTTCGTCCGCCTGTCGCCCGAATGCGTCGCCCTCCTGCGCGCCGGCGACATCCCCAAGGGCGACGCCCTGGCCGTCGCCCGCATCGCCGGGATCATGGGGGCCAAGCGCGTGCCCGACCTCGTCCCGCTGTGCCACCCGATCGCGCTGCACGGCGTCACCGTCGACCTCGCCATCGCCGACGACGGCGTCGCGATCACGGCCGTCACCCGCACCGCCGACCGCACCGGCGTGGAGATGGAGGCGCTCACCTCCGTCACCGTCGCCGCGCTCGCGCTGGTCGACATGGTGAAGGCCGTCGACCCCGCCGCCGTGATCACCGACGTCCGGGTCGAGGAGAAGACCGGCGGCAAGACCGGGGTGTGGCGCCGGTGATCCGGGCGATGGCGGTCACCGTCTCCAACCGCGCCGCGGCGGGCGTCTACGAGGACAGGTCCGGCCCGGTGCTGGTCGAGCTGCTGGAGGACATCGGCTGCCAGGTGGACGGCCCCGTCGTCGTCCCCGACGGTGAACCGGTCACCGGCGTCCTGCGCGACGCGGTCGCCGCCGGGTACGACGTCGTCGTCACCTCCGGCGGGACCGGCCTCACCCCCACCGACCAGACCCCCGAGATGACCCGGCCGGTCATCGAACGGGAGGTCCCGGGCATCGCCGAGGCCATCCGGCTGGAGGGACGCGAGAAGGTCCCCGCCGCGATCCTGTCGCGCGGCCTCGCCGGCGTCGCGGGCCGCACCCTCATCGTCAACCTGCCCGGCTCGACCGGCGGCGTCCGCGACGGCATGACCGTCCTGGCCCGCGTCCTGCCCCACGCGGTGGACCAGATCAACGGCGGCGACCACCCCCGCCCGCAGGGCTAGAAGCGCTCCCGCCCCGCGTCGCCGGAGGCTACGCCTGGATGACGCGGACGCCGGCCTCGGTGAACGCGGCGAGTTCGGACTCGGGCGCCGTGGCGTCCGTCACCAGGACGTCGATCTCGTCGGTGCCGCAGATGCGGGCGAACGCCCGGTGGCCGATCTTGGAGCCGTCCGCGACCACGACCACCCGGTCGGCGCGCTCGGCCATCAGCCGGTTCACCACGGCCTCGCCCTCGTTGTGGCAGGTCGCGCCGTGCCGCGCGGTCAACCCGTTCACCCCGATGACCGCCACGTCCAGCGTCACGTGGTCGAAGATGCCGGTGGCGAGCGGCCCGGTCAGCTCGTAGGACTGCGGCCGCGGCACCCCGCCCGTCAGGACGATCTTCACATGCGGGCGGACGGCCAGCTCGTTGCCGATGTTCAGCGCGTTCGTCACGATCGTGATCGCCGGGGTGGGCCCCTCGGCGTGCAGGTCGGCGCGGGTGGCGAGCACCCGGGCGACCTCCGAGGTCGTCGTGCCGCCGTTCAACCCGATGATCGACCCGGGCTCCGCCAGCTCCGCGGTCGCCGCCGCGATCCGCTGCTTCTCCGACGCGTGCCGCGCCGCCTTGTACCGCAGCGGCAGGTCGTAGCTGACGCTCTCCGCGACGGCGCCGCCGCGGGTGCGGGTCAGCATCTGCTGCTGCGCGAGCTGGTCGAAGTCGCGGCGGATCGTCGCGGCCGACACCCCCATGCGCAGGGACGCCTCCTCGACGGTCAGCCGCCCGGCGTCCGCGAGCAGTTCGAGCAGCGCGTTCCAGCGCTCGTGCCGGGTCACGCCGGTCGCCTTTCCTGCCGGTGGACGGGAGTCCGGAAAGGTGGTCATCCGCGGATTCTAGCCTTGCGCGCCCCTGGTCTTACCTGAGCGCAGGGGCCATGGAACAATCAACAACGATCATATGCGTGCATTGGGGGATTCCATGGCGAGGCCGGTCGGCGCCGTTTCCTTGACCAACGCGCGGATCGTCCTTCCGGACGGCGTCCGCGACGGCGCCCTCCACATCGCCGGAGGCACGATCGCGGACGGCCCCGTCCCCGGCGAAGTGATCGACCTCGCCGGCCGGCACGTGGTGCCCGGCTTCGTGGACATGCACGTCCACGGCGGCGCGGGAGCCTCCTACCAGCTCGGGAGCCCGGACGAGGCCCACCGGGCCGCTTCCTTCCACCTCGCCCACGGCACCACCACCACGATGGCCAGCCTCGTCACCGGCGACCCGGACGAACTGGCCGCCGCCGTCGAGGGCCTGGCCGGACTCGCCGCCGACGGCGTGATCGCGGGCGTCCACCTGGAGGGCCCCTACCTGGCCCGCTCGCGCTGCGGCGCGCACGACCCCGCGCTCCTGCGCGACCCGGACCCCGCCGAGTTCCGCCGCCTCGTCCGCCTCGGCCGCGGCCACCTCCGCATGATCACTCTCGCGCCCGAGCTGCCGGGCGCACTCGACCTCGTCCGGGAGGCGGTGGACGCGGGCGTGATCGCGGCGGTCGGCCACACCGACGGCACCGGCGAGGCGGCCCGGGCGGCGTTCGACGCGGGAGCGCGCGTGGCGACGCACCTGTTCAACGCGATGCGCCCCCTGCACCACCGCGAGGGCGGGCCGATCGCTGCCGCCCTCAACGACCCGCGGGTCACCGTGGAACTGATCAACGACGGCGTCCACGTGGAGCCCGCCGTGGCACGCCTCGTGTTCGCCGCCACGCCCCGCGTCGCGCTCATCACCGACGCGATGGCCGCCGCCGGGATGGGCGACGGCGACTACCGCCTCGGCGTGATGGACGTCGAGGTCCGCGACGGCCGCGCCACCCTCGCGGGCGGGACGTCCATCGCGGGCAGCACGATCACCATGGCGGACGCGTTCCGCCGCGCCGTCGCCGACGCCGGCCTGCCGATCGAGCGCGCCGCCGAGGCCGCGTCCCTCACCCCGGCGCGCGCCCTCGGCATCGACGCTCGCGTCGGGTCACTGGAGCCCGGCAAGGACGCCGACCTGGTCGTCCTGGACGACGACCTGCGCGTCGACTGGGTCATGAAACGCGGCCGACGGGTGTGACGACGGTGGCCGAACGTCCCGCGTGCCCGATTTCTCGGGGACAATATGGCGTTCAGACATCCGACCAGGGAATCATGGAACCGTGGAACGTTTGCGGGGATGGCCGGTCACCCTGACCGAGGGCCCTGTAGGGCTGCGCCCGCTGCGGCACCGCGACGCCGCCGTCTGGCGCGAGTTGCGGGTCCGCAACGCCGACTGGCTCCGCCCCTGGGAGCCCACCAACCCCGAGACGCCGCTGTTCCGCAGCGGCCTCGGGCCGTACATCAGCATGGTCCACACCATGCGCCGCGAAGCCCGCCACGGCCTCGCCCTCCCCTGGGTCGTCACCCATGAGGACGATTTCGCCGGGCAGCTCACCATCGGCGCGATCGTCTGGGGTTCGGCGCGGTCAGCGCAGATCGGCTACTGGGTCGACCGGCGCGTCGCCGGCCGCGGCGTCATTCCCACCGCCGTCGCCCTCGCCGTCGACCACTGTTTCTTCACCGTCGGCCTGCACCGGCTCGAAGCCAATATCCGGCCGGAGAACACCGCGAGCCGCCGCGTCGTCGAAAAACTCGGTTTCCGCGAAGAGGGAATTCGCCGCCGCCATCTCCACATCGACGGCGCCTGGCGCGACCACATCTGCTACGCCCTCACCGTCGAGGACGTGCCCGGTGGCCTGCGCGCCCGCTGGCTGGCAGACCGGAAACAGGCATTTCCCCGGCGCTCCTGAGCGGCCCATGACTTTCCCACCGTAAGAATCCTGCGATCGAGAAGTCCCGGCAAACGGAGAGTAACGGCGAGATCGATCTCGCGACACACCGCCCCTTATGCTCGTCAACCTCTGACAGCCCCTCGTACCGTGCGGGGCGTGACCCTGCTCCCATTGCACGTTCGCGCGCCGAAAGTCGGCCCGCCTCACGAGCGTGCCCTGGAACGGTGGGGCCGATGAGCAGCGCCGTCCTTTACCTTGCGATCGTCGCCGTCTGGGCCGTCGTCCTGGTACCCATGTGGCTGCGCCGCGACACCGACACCACGGGAATCTCCCGCCTCCTTCACAAGCGTCCCGACGAGCCCGCCGCCGACGACGACGCCGACGACCAGGAGACGCTCCACGAGGAGGAGACGCTCCGCGAGGAGGGGCTCCCCGCGCCGCGCCGCCCGGTAAGCCGCGCCGCCGTCATCGCCCGGCGCCGCCGCCGCACCAGCGGCCTCGCCGCGCTGCTCCTCACCTCGGTGGCGATCTCCGCCGCCGGACTCACGCCCTGGTGGGTCGTCGCGCCCCCGGTCCTGCTGCTGGCCGGCCACCTGGCGCTCCTGCGCGTCGCCGTGGGCATGGACACCGCCCGCCGCCGTGCCGCCGCCCAGGCCCGCGCCGCGGCCCGCGCCCGCGCCCTGCAGGCCCGCCGCGCCGCCGAGGCCGCCGAACCCGCCGAGGTCATCGAGCTCGTCACCCCCGACGAGGTCTTCGACCAGTACGCCGACGACCGCCGCGCCGTCGGCGAATAACCGGTGCGCGAGCAGTCCCCGATGTTTGCTAACCTTACGGAGTCCTCGGGGCTGTGGCGCAGTCCGGTAGCGCACCTCGTTCGCATCGAGGGGGTCAGGGGTTCAAATCCCCTCAGCTCCACCCAGGTCAAAGGCCGGTTCTCCGAAGAGAAACCGGCCTTTTTGGTGTCCGTATAGCAGCGAAGTACGGCTACGACCCCTCACGCGGGGAGCCGAGGCTCTTGCCCAGCCGCTTGAACGCCTCTCAGCCGTACGCCCGCCTTACGGCAAGCCGTGGTGAAGCTTCGGCCGCCCAGCGGAGCCCGAGCATCTCCCCGCGCCGCAGGCCCTTGCCGAGGAAGAGAATCGGTCGGCCCACCGCAGTCCCGCAGGAGAGCGACTGGAAGGCCTGGGCGTGGCCTGACCGATGATTCTTCATTCCCGTGCTGGTCTGTACGCCGAGAACCGAGTCACAGGAGGCTGACGCCTTGCGGAAACTGACCTTCGCCATGAACCTGTCCCTGGACGGCTACATCGCCGCGCCCGGCGACGACCTCGGCTGGAGCGTACCGAGCGACGAGCTGTTCCAGTGGTGGTCCGACCGGGTGGCGGCGACTGGTCTGGCGCTGTACGGGCGCAGGCTGTGGGAGACGATGAGCTCCCACTGGCCGACCGCCGACCAGCAGCCCGGCGTCACACCGGCGCATGCCGAGTTCGCCCGCCGCTGGCGGGACATGCCGAAGGTGGTGTTCTCCTCCACGATCAGCACGGTCGACTGGAACGCCCGCCTGGTCACCGGCGACGCAGTCACCGAGATCACCCGGCTCAAGGCCGAGGACGGCGAAGCCATGGACATCGGCGGCGCCACACTCGCCGCAGCGGCGATGCGGGCCGGGCTGATCGACGAGTACGTGCTGGTCACCGCACCGGTCCTGGTGGGCGGCGGCACGCCGTTCTTCACGGCGCTGGACAACTGGGTGAACCTGACCCTGGTGGAGACCCGGACGTTCCCCGACGGCGTCCACCTGACCAGGTACGAGACCAGGCGCTGAGTACCCGACCTCGGATCGGCCGTGCTTCGGTGCATGTAAGGGATCGGCTCACGGGGCGACTCCTCCCGCTCCTGGCCGGCTGCACTGGTATGTCCCTGAGCTGTTGAGGTGCTGCCTAGACTCGGGTTCATGCTCAGACTCGGCTTCCCCGTGATCGGTGTGACCGACATTCCCCGGGCCGTATCGTTCTGGACGTCCGCGCTGGACCTGGTGCCCGTATCCGAGTGGGAGAGCCCTGGTTGGCGGACGCTGGAACATGCGGACGGGTCGGGCCGGGCGCTCGGTCTGATGTGCAGCAGTTCGCCCGTCGAAGCGCACCCGCGCATCCACCTCGACCTGTTGACGGACACCGCGGACGAGCAAGAGGCCGAGGTCGAGCGTCTGGTCGAGTTGGGAGCCACCAGAGTCGACTGGGACCTGTATCCCCCAGACCCTGACTTCGTTGTCCTCGCCGACCCGGACGGCAACATCTTCTGCGTCGTGGATCTGAGCCGGGCCCCGTCCGGTTCATCCTGACAATCGCTGTGGACCTCGGCGGGACGAGCACCCCGGACCCGTCCCGGATTGTGAGGGCAGCTTTCCGGCGCGGACGGCGTTCAGGCGGTGGCGGATGAAGCGGTCCTGGTGCTTGCCCCATGTGTCGGGCTTTGTGGGGTGGGTGCTCTGGTCGGGGTGCTTTCGGTAGAGCCAGGTCACTGAGGGTTCCTGGTAGCCGTCGAAGACCTCACTGAGGGCGATGAACAGGGCCACGTCCTGCGCGCGGGGGAGGGCGCCCCAGCCGCCGAAGGCGCGAATCAGGTCGGTGGGGGCGACCAGGCCGGCGCAGGCCGCCTGGCACAGGCCCGTCTGTTCGTACAGGCGGCCGATCGTTCCCGCGGGCACCAGGCCGCAGGGGTAGGCCAGGGGGTAGGGGACGCGGCGTCCGTCGATCAGATCGTCGGCCTGGCCGATCGTCCAGCCGATGCCGGGGTGTTCCTCGAAGGCGGGGATGAGCGTCGCGAGGCCGTCGGGAAGAAGGACGTCGTCATAGTCGAGCACCGCGACCAGTTCGCCGCGGGCCCGGCTCAGCGCGAAGTTCCTGGTCGTTCCGGTGCCGAGCTGGGCGCCGTTCGCCTCATAGAGCGCACCCGGGCACAGATCCCGGGCCGCCGGCGTGTCCCCGTCCTCCTGGACGAGCCATTCCAGGTCCCAGCCAGGGGGGAGGCGTTGAGCCGCGACGCCGGCGGCGGCCTGCCGCAGGTAGTCGGGGATCGGCTTCCGTACGGCGGTGATGATCGAGATCAGCGGCATGGCACTCCTCCTCGTCCGGGCGCACGGCCTTGATCATCACACGGTCCGGGGCGGGGGCGGGGCGCGGCGGCAGCCCTTACAGTGCTGAGATGGACGTGAGCGCGATGCTGGAGCAGTACGCCTATCCGGAGACGACGCCGTGGCTGCGGGCGAACATGATCGCGTCGCTCGACGGGGGGATCCAGTACCAGGGGAGCACCAGCGCACTCGGGTACGCGGGGGACTGGGCCCTCATGCAGCGGCTCAGGACGCTGGCCGACGTTGTGATCATGGGGGCCACGACCGTCCGGGAGTACGGGGCGTATCCGAAGGAGGCGCGGAAGCTGGCGATCGTGTCGCGGAGCCTGCGGTTCGAGTTCGACGGGCCGCTGTTCGCGGGGGCGCCCGCGCCGCCGGTCGTCATCACGTGCGGGGCGGCGCCGGCCGAGCGGCTTCGCGAGGCCGAGAAGCACGCCGAGGTCATGGTGTGCGGGACCGACTCCACGGACATGGGCATGGCGTTGCAGCAGTTGGCCGACAAGGGGTACAAGCGCCAGCTGTGTGAGGGAGGCCCGGTCGTGCTCGCCCAGATCGCCGCCGCGGGATGGCTGCACGAGCTGTGCCTGACGTTGAGTCCGGTCGTCACCGCCGGTGACGCCGCCCGCGTCCTCGACGGCCCGGCCATCGACATGCAGCGCATGGAGCTGTGCCACGCGATCCCGGACGAGAACTACCTCTACCTGCGGTACCGCATGGCCCAGGGCTAGACGACGTTGTGGCGGACGTAGGCGGGCGGACGCCAGCCGAGGATGCTCTCGACCATGTTCACCGCCTGCCTCGCCTCTGCGACGTCGTGGACCCGCACGATGCGTGCGCCGCTCAGGATGGAGACGACGAGGGTGGCGATGGTGCCCTCGACGCGGTCGTGCTGGTCTCGTTCCAGGGTCTCGCCGATGAAGTCCTTGTTGGAGACGGCGACGAGCAGCGGCTGGCCGATCTGCGCGATCTCCGGGAGGCGGCGGGTCAGTTCGAGCGAGTGGTAGGTGTTCTTGTTCAGGTCGTGGCCGGGATCGATGATGATCCGGTCCGCGGGCACGCCGTGCTTCTCGGCCAGGGCCACCCGCTGACGCAGGAACTCGGCGACCTCGGTGACCACGTCGTCGTACTGCGGGCGAGGGTAGGGCGTCCGCGGGTCGGCGAGGCTGTGGGTGATGATGAGGGTCGTGCCGGCCTCCGCGACCACGTCGGCGAGGGCGGGGTCGTGCAGGCCGCTCGTGTTGTTCAGGACGTCGGCGCCGGCGGCGAAGGCGGCGCGGGCGACCTCGGGCCGGTACGTCTCGACGGAGATCACCGCGTCCGTGCGGGAGCGGGCGCCCTCGATGACCGGCACCACGCGGTCGATCTCCTCTTCGACGCTCACCGGGGGCCCCGGAGCGAAGGGGACGCCGCCGATGTCCAGCCAGTCGGCCTCGTGGACGAGCGCGTTCTCTACGGCGACCAATGCCTTGTCCAAGGCGAATGTGCGGCCCCGGTCGTGGAATGAATCGGGAGTGCGGTTGATTATCGCCATCACGGCGACCTGCCGCGAGAAATCGAACGTGCGCCGCCCGATCGTCCGTTCAGGGCAAATAAGATCGGGATAGTAGATAGCGTTCTTTTCGCTCACATTAGCCGCCTAAGTTGAACTTGGCGCCAGCATAGCAAGGCGGCCGGAGGTTACCTCTCCGCTCGCACCCGCCGCCGCCCCACGGTGGTGACGAGCCGCAGGAGGGTGAAGAAGACCAAAGCCCCGCCGACCACCAGGAGCATGGAGAGCGCCCGCTCCTGGAGGCCCTGCGATTTGATCACCACTGCTCCGGACCCGGCGATGAAACCGACGAGGGCGACGAAGAGCCCGAGTATCTCCACCATCTTGAGCAGGCCGGACGAGACCATCTCCTGCGCCGCGTCGACACGCTGGGCGAGTCTCAGCGATGCTTCGTCGAGCCGTTGTTCGAGCTCGGCCGAGGCCGCGGCGATTCTCTCGTCCACCTGGGCGGCGATGGAGTCCGCGATGGCCTGGGTGTTGCGTTCCATCTGGTTCTGCAGATCCTGGGCCAGGATGATCGAGCGCCGCTCCTGCGTGAACTGTTCGTGCACCAGAACGTCGCCGGGGCCGAGGGCGTCTATCGCCCGGTCTATCTCGCGGAGCCCGTCATCGAACCGGCCCAGTTTCCGATACGCCGTCGCGCGCCGGTAGTAGACAATGGCGCCTTCCTGGCCACGCGCCATCATCTCGTCGGAGAGATCCAGCATCATCTGCGGCTGTTCCGGCAAATGGTCGGCGAAATTGATGCCCGTCAGGAGCACCTGGTTGCTCTTGTCGTCCGCGTCGGGGGCGTCGACCGCCCGCCGGAACAAGCCGGGCGCGTTCGAAGCGCGGGCGCCGAGCGCCGAGAAGGCCGCGAAGCTCAGGACGAGGGCGTCGTCCTCGAACTCTGCCAGCCAGTCGATGCAGAGCCGGTGGAGCTGCGCGAACTTGAAGTCGAAGCGCAACCGCTGGCCATGGATGTAGACGAGGCAGAGCCGCGCGGTACGCGTGTTGCTCACTGCCAGGATGCGCGCCCGGTCGGTCTCGTCCAGGTAGCCCTGGCCGTTCTTGCGGGCCAGCCAGGCGAGGTCTGTGGCCGCCCGCCGGATCTGCAGCACGGAGAGCCCGAACTCTTCGACCCGAGCGACGAACTCGTCCGCCCACGCCGACGGAGGACCGGCGGTGGCCGCCGCGAAGTGGTCGACGAGGACGGTCGCCTTCTCCGCGTCTGACGCCGCCCCCATGCGCTCCGCGAGCCGGTCGCTCTCCGGACTCTGCCGTTGAGGCGGGACGCCGTTACCCATGAGACCCCTTGCCGTGAAGCGACCTGATTCGGCCCAGCAGTCTAGGCCGCCGCCGCATGCGGAGGGCTCCGGCGCCGGCGGATGAGCGGGGCCGCCGGCGCCGCGGCTCCGCGTCCGGCGGTCCGGCATGGCCGTCGAGCGGGACGGGGGAGCGCATCATCGGAGGTCAGAGGGGAAGGTAAGCCCGCATGATCGCTGGCAGCAGTCCCGAGCCCGACGAGGCGACCGTGAAAGCCGTGGGCAAGCTGAGCGAAGCCCTGGAGAGCGTCGAGCGCGCCCGAGGCCACCTCTACTCGTGGCATCAGCTCACCGGCAAGGCCGACTTCGAGCTGGGCGATGCGGCCGCGCTGCTCGCCAAGGCCGGGCACCAGGAACTCGCCGACGAGCTGTCGCGCGAAATCGTGGGCCGCAACGTCCTCCCGGACCGTTGGAGCTTCCAGGCGGTCGAAGAGTACGAAGACACCTACTACGAACCGCTCCGACGTTACGAGGCGCGCGTGCGGGAGTCGTTGACCGCTGGTAGACGGCACCTCTACGAGGCTCGACTGAAGGAGGAGCGGCGCACCCACGGACACCCGCACCACACGGCCGCGCCAGGCAAACCGTAGCGACCCCCGGGAAGACGACCGAGGGGGACGGTGGCGAGGGATCTGGATCCGCACGGTGCGGGTCCGCAGGGATCGTGTCTGACCCGTCGGCGCAGCGGGAGGCGACGGAGTTGGCTAATCTATCGACTTGGTAGGATTTTCACTCTCGTACCACCCATCCCTTCCGTTTCATGAGGTCGCCCATGCCGCAAAGTCGTCCGTTCGTCAGCCTGGCGACCGACTTCGGTGCGGCGTACACGGCGATCTGCGCCGGGGTGGTGTACGGGATCGCCCCGGACGCGAACGTGCTGGTGCTCAGCGACGAGATCACGCCGTTCGACGTGCGGGAAGGGGCGATGCTGCTGCGGCAGGCGCTGCCGTACCTGCCGGTGGGCGTGCACGTCGGGATCGTGGACCCCGGGGTGGGCACCTCACGCCGGCCGCTGGCGATCGCGACCGGGCGCGGCGATGTGCTGGTCGGGCCGGACAACGGCCTGCTGGTGCCGGCGGCGGAGGCGCTGGGCGGGATCGTCCGGGCGCACGCGCTGGAGAACCCGGCCTACCGGCTGCCCCGGGTCTCGACCTCGTTCCACGGACGTGACGTCTTCGCCCCAGCCGCCGCCCACGTCGCGGCGGGGGTGGACGCGGCGGATCTCGGCGCGGCCGTCGACCCGCTGCCGCTGGACGTCCCGCCCCCGGTGGCCCGGCCCGGGGAACTGACCGTTCCCGTGCTGTACACCGACCGGTTCGGCAGCCTGGTGCTGGGCGCGCAGCCCGGCGACCTGGCGGCGGCGTTCGGCACGCTGGAGCCGGGCACCCCCCTTGACGTGGGATGGAACGGTGCAGACGGATCGTCTCGGACGGTCCGCGTCCCGTTCCAGCTCACCTTCGGCAGCGTCGCGGTCGGGGAGCCGCTGCTGTGGACCGATTCGTCCGGATGGCTCGCCCTGGGCGTCAACCAGGGACGCGCCGCCGACGCCCTCGGCCTGGCCGGCGCGCAGACCCTCACTCTGCGCGCGGTGCCGCGTCCATGACCCTTACCCCCTCTCACCGCCGGAGGAATCTCCTGTGATCCGCCGTCCCCTCGTGGCAACGCTCGCCGGCGCCGCCGCGCTCGCCCTCGCCGTCAGCGCCTGCGCCCCGCAGGACGAGGACTCAGGCGCCTCGGCGAGCAAGAGTCCCGCCTCCTGCGCCAAGGACAAGCTGCCGCTGAAGTCGCCCGGCAAGCTCACCATCGCGACCGACAAGCCGGCGTTCGAGCCCTGGTTCAAGGACGACGACCCGTCCAACGGGCAGGGCTACGAGGGCGCCGTCGCCTACGCGGTCGCCGGCCGGCTCGGCTTCACCAAGGACCAGGTGGTCTGGAAGACCCAGTCGTTCGAGTCGTCGTACGCGCCGGGGCCCAAGGCCTTCGACTTCGACATCAACCAGATCTCGGTCACCCCCGCGCGCGAGAAGGCGGTCGCGTTCAGCGACGGCTACTACGACGTGCAGCAGGGCGTCGTGACGCTCAAGGGCGGCAAGTTCGAGAACGCCAAGACCATCGCGGAGCTGGGCAAGGCGCGCATCGCGGTCCAGGTCGGGACGACGTCGCTGCAGGCGGTGAAGAACCAGCTCAAGCCCGCCGACGAGCCGAAGATCTTCAACACGCAGATCGACGCGGTGAACGCGCTGAAGAACAAGCAGGTGGACGTGCTGGTGGTGGACCTGCCGACCGCCTTCTACGTCACCGCCGCGCAGATCGACGACTCGAAGATCGTCGGTCAGCTGCCGCAGTCGCAGGGCGGCGCCACCGAGCACTTCGGGCTGCTGATGGAGCGGGGCAGCGGGCTCGCCGGCTGCCTCAACCAGGCGATCGGGCAGCTGAAGTCGTCCGGTGAGCTGGCGAAGATCCAGCAGCAGTGGCTGACCGCGTCGGCCGGCGCACCCGTCCTGAAGTGACCGCGCAGGCGGGCGGGCAGACCGCCTGGGTCAAGAGTGAGCGGCAGCTCGACCGGGAGCGCCGGCGCCGCCGCGCCGACGTCCGGTCCGGGTCGGTGGCCGCGGCCTCGACGGTGCTGTGCGCCGCGGTCGTCGTGGTCGTCGTGGTGGGGTCGCCGGGCTGGCCGCGCGTGCACGAGACGTTCTTCAACTGGGGCGAGTTCACCGGCGCGTTCCCCGACGTGCTGCGCGGCTTCTGGCTGAACGTACGGATCTTCCTGATCGCCGAAGTGGCGATCCTGGTGCTGGGGCTGCTGGTCGCGCTCGCGCGGGGGCTGCGGACCCCGCTGCTGTTCCCGGTGCGGGCGCTGGCCGTCGCCTACACCGACGTGTTCCGCGGCATCCCGACGATCCTGCTGGTGTACCTGGTCGGGTTCGGGCTCCCGGCGCTGCGGCTGCAGGGCGTCCCCGAAAGCCCGGCGGTGCTGGGCGGGTTCGCGCTCGTCCTGTCCTACGGGGCGTATGTCGCGGAGGTCTTCCGGGCAGGCATCGACTCCATCCACCCGAGCCAGCGCGCCGCCGCCCGGTCGCTGGGCCTCAGCAAGGCCCAGAGCCTGCGGTACGTGGTCCTGCCGCAGGCGGTGCGCCGGGTCGTCCCGCCGCTGCTCAACGACTTCGCCTCCCTGCAGAAGGACACCGCGCTCGTCGCGGTGCTCGGTCCGCTGGAGGCGCTGCGGCAGGCGCAGATCCACTCGGCCGACACCTTCAACTACACCCCCTACCTGGCCACGGCGGTGCTGTTCATCGCGCTGACGGTGCCGATGGCCCGGTTCACCGACCATCTCGCGGCGCGCGCCGAACGCCGCCGCGCCCCCGGAGGCGGCCGATGAGCACCCCGCTGCTGCGCATCGAGGGCGTCTGGAAGACCTACCACGCCCACCCGGTGCTGCGCGGCGTCGACCTGGACGTCGCGCCGCACGAGGTCGTCTGCCTCATCGGCGCCTCCGGATCGGGCAAGTCGACGCTGCTGCGCTGCGTGAACGTCCTGGAGACCGTCG
The DNA here is from genome assembly GCF_040674655.1 of Actinomadura sp. NPDC049753. Classification (NCBI taxonomy): domain Bacteria; kingdom Bacillati; phylum Actinomycetota; class Actinomycetes; order Streptosporangiales; family Thermomonosporaceae; genus Actinomadura; species Actinomadura sp. NPDC049753. The sequence goes on from NZ_JBFARL010000029.1 coordinate 22,781, forward strand.
ACGACGGCGCGATCTTCCTGGAGGACGACGACATCACCGATCCCCGCGCGGACCCCGACAAGGTCCGCAAGCGGATCGGGATGGTGTTCCAGTCCTACAACCTGTTCCCGCACATGTCGGTGCTGGACAACATCACCCTCGCCCCTCTCCGCGTCCACAAGCGTCCGAAGGCGGAGGCCGCCGAACAGGCGCACGAGCTGCTCGAACGGTTCGGGCTGGCCGACAAGGCCGGGGAGTACCCCGACCGGCTGTCGGGCGGCCAGCAGCAGCGCGTCGCGATCATCCGGGCGATGGCCACCCGGCCGAGCCTTCTCCTTCTGGACGAGGTGACCTCCGCGCTCGACCCCGAACTCGTCACCGAGGTCATGGGCATCATCCGGGAGCTCAAGGACTCCGGCATGACGATGATCCTGGCGACGCACGAGATGGGGTTCGCCCGCGACATCGCCGACACCGTCTGCTTCCTCCATGACGGCGTCCTGCTGGAGCGCGGCCCGGCCGAGCAGATCTTCGAAGAGCCCACCGAGCCGCGCACCCGCGAGTTCCTGAGCCGCGTCCTGGAGTCCCGCCGCCTCTGAACCCTCCAGGACGGCCGCGGCCGAATGATGTGCGCCTTGGAAGGCGGCATCCTCGTGTGAACGAGGGTGCCGCCTTTTCGCGTTCGTGACGCCTGCGCCGACCGTGTGATCTGCGTCTTTTCTTCGCCGGCCGCGCTGCGCCGGCCGCCCTCCTCCACACGGTCATCACTGTTCCGGCCTCGCGCCGGGACATGTCCGGGTTCTGCGGAACCCCGGCGTGTCCTGGCGCGGTCTGCCAGAGCACGCCGTGGTTCGCGGACCACAGCCACCTCCGTCCTCGGGGCGGAGTCGTCACAAAGGAAAGACTGTGTACGGCATTGTCGTATTCGGCGAACTATTGATCCAACAGATCGGCTGGGCGTTCAACACCCTGGCCGACCCACTGGCGAGCGGGCTGGTCACGGGTGTGATCGGTGGCCTCGTGATCTGGGGATGGACGGTCTGGAGGACCCGAAGGGCCCTTCCGTTCAAGTCGCTCACCCCCTACGACCGCGTGATCGTCGGTCGCCTCGCGGTCGGCCTCGTAGTGATCAACGTGCTCTACCCCTACGGCTCCCAGCTCGTGGGCATGGGGGCGATCATCACGATGTCCGCCCTGGGGCCGCTCTGCTCCGACGGCAGCGTACTGTGGACGATCTTCCGGCATCCTGAGGAGGCGCCGGTCGGCGTCCTTCGTGACGCCGTCCTGAGCGTCGTGTTCCGCGTGGCCGCGTTCGCGGGCGTCGTGGTCGTCAACAAGCCCTGGGACGGGTTCGAGCACTCGCCCTGGGAGACGGGAATCGGGATCGGCTGCGGCCTTTTCGGCGCCTGGAGCTTCTGGAACTACCTCCACTGCCTGTACGACGAGAAGCACTATCCGAAGGCCGTTGACCGGCTGAGGATCCTGGCGGTGGCGGACGTCGTCGCGATTCCCCTCACCGCTCTCGCGGTGTGGGGGGCGAGCCCGCTCCTCGGCGGAGGGTACTCGGAGCTGTCGGGGAGGGTGGTCCTGCTGGGCACCTGCGCCGGCATCCTGTCCTTCGCGGTGCCGACGATCATCGGTGCCTGGGTGAGCGGCAAGGTCTCGCTGAAGGTGTCGAGCCTGCTCTACCTGCTCGACAGTCCGATGGGGTGCCTGATCGGCTTCCTCGGCGCCCTCTGGGGGGCGCTGCCCGCGGTGCAGGCCCCCGGCCCTCTGGTCTGGATCGGGATGGGCATCGTCTTCCTCGCGGCGTTCGCCGCCGCGAGGCGCCCGATCCCGGAGGTGGAGTGGTCGAAGGACGAGCACCGCTTCATCATGCCGAAGGGCAGTTCCGCCTGACGGTCACACCGGCCGGACGGGCCGCGGCACACGTGCCGCGGCCCGACCGGAGCAGTCACCACGAGTGGGGAGGGGCAGCCGCCCCTCCCCATGCTCGTCCGCGCGGGCGCCATGGGGTGGCGGCCGAAAGGGCCTCCGGTCCTGAGGCTCTTGGCCGCGCGGTCGTTCAGGCACGGTCGTTCAGGCGCGGTCGGGGGCGGTCCAGCTCGACAGCAGGCGCAGTGCGTCGGCGGTGGGGGAGGCGGGTTCGACGTTGTAGACGCACAGGGTCTGGTCGGTGTCGCCGGGGACCTGGAAGGACTCGTAGGCGAATTCGAGGTCGCCGGCGACGGGGTGGTGGTAGCGCTTGGTGCCGTGGGTGCGGCGCAGGACGCGGTGGTCGTTCCACCAGGTGGAGAACTCGGGTGATCTGACGGTGAGCTCGCCGATCAGGTCGGCGAGCTGCCTGTCGTGGGGGTGGCGGCCCGCTTCGAGACGGAGGACGGCGACGGTCTCGGCGGCGATCCGCTCCCAGTCGCCGACCTGTTCGCGGGCGGCGGGATCGAGGAGGTAGTAGCGGGCGAGGTTGCACTGTGTGGCGGGCAGGGCGTCGAAGTCGGTGAGGACCTCGCGGGCGAGCCGGTTGGAGGCCAGCACGTCGGTGCGTCGGCCGAGGATGAAGGCGGGCACGTGCTCCAGGGTGTGGAGCATCAGGTGCAGGCCGGGCCGGACCCGCTGCGGGGGCGCGGGGGTGCGGCGGGCGCGTGCGGGCCGGGCCAGCAGGTCCCGCAGGTGCTCGCATTCGGCGGGATCCATGCGCAGGGCCCGGCACAGGGCCTCGACCACCTCGGTGGAGGGGTTGGCGGCGCGGCCCTGCTCCAGGCGGGTGTAGTACTCGGTGCTGACGCCGGCGAGCCGGGCGACCTCGTCGCGGCGCAGCCCGGGCACCCGCCGGATCCGCCCGTCCGAGGGCAGTCCGGCCTCGTCCGGGGTGATCCGGGCGCGGCGGCTGCGCAGGAAGTCCGCGAGCTCGGTGTTGGCGTCCATGCTTCCAGTGTGGCCCGGGCGGGATGGGCGACGGCGGTCGTGGGTGGTCTTGCCGGTACCAGTGTCGCCGGTACCTGCCGCGACAAGGTCATTTTAGGCGCTCTGGAGTGCTCTTCACGCTGATGTCCTGATGGTGCCGGTCGGTGGCCACCGACCGGGACGTCACCTGAAAGGTTCGATCATGACTCAGACCTCCGCCACCCCGCTGTCGGGCCGCGTCGCGGTGATCAGCGGTGCCTCCAGCGGCATCGGCGAGGCCACGGCCGAGCAGCTCTCCGGCCAGGGCGCGACCGTCGTGCTGCTGGCCCGCAGGGAGGACCGGCTCGCCGGTCTCGCCGCCCGGATCGAGAAGGACGGCGGCACCGCCGTGGCGATCGCCGTGGACGTGACCGACGCCGCCGCGGTCCAGGCCGCCGCCGACCGGGTCGCCGCCGAACTGGGCGGCGCCGACCTGCTGTTCAACAACGCCGGGGTGATGCTTCCGGCGCCGATCGAGGAACTGGCCACCGGGCAGTGGCAGCACCAGATCGACCTGAACGTCACCGGCCTGATGAACACCGTCGGCGCGTTCGTCCCGCAGCTGGTCGAGGCCGGGACCGAGCGCGGAGTCGCCGACCTGGTCAACACGTCGTCGATCGCCGCGCAGAACATCTTCCCCAACTTCGCGGTGTACTCGGCCACCAAGGCCTACGTCACCCACCTGTCGCGGCACCTGCGCGCCGAACTCGGCCCCAAGAACGTGCGCGTGTCGGCGATCGAGCCCGGCATCGTCGGCACCGAGCTGCAGAGCCACGTCACCGACCCCGGCGCCCGGGAGTGGCTGGAGGGCTCCAAGGAGACGATGAAGTGGCTCGCCCCGCAGGACGTCGCCGCCACCATCGGCTTCCTGGCCGCGCTGCCGCCGCACGTCAACCTCCAGCAGGTCACCATCATGCCCACCGGACAGTTGTCCTGAGCCTCCTGCTGGAAGGGCCCGGGGAAACGGTCAGGCGGCGCCCACGGTTCGCGGTGAGCGCCGCCTGCCGGGCCGGCCGGGGAAGGCCGTAGGCGCTACCGCCTCTCTGCGGCCTCCTCGCCACCAGGCCCTAGGCTCACCAGGGTGAAGCTGGACGAAGCGGTACGTATGTGGGACCCAGAGCCGGGATGGCTGAACACCGCGAGCTACGGCATACCGCCGGAGCCGGCGTTCGACGCGCTGCAGGGCGCGCTGGCCGAGTGGCGCCGCGGAGCCAACGGCTGGGACAAGTGGGACCGGTCCACCGGTCGGGCGCGCGACGCGTTCGCGCGCCTGGTCGGCGTCGCGGCCGACGACGTGGCCGTGGGCGCCTCCGCCTCGCAGGTGCTGGCCCCGGTCGCCGCCTCGCTGCCGCCCGGCTCGCGCGTCGTCGTCCCCGACATCGAGCAGACGTCGAACCTGTTCCCCTGGCTCGTGCACGACCTCGACGTGCGCACGGTCCCGCCCGCCGACCTGCCGGGCGCGATCGACGAGCGCACGGACGCGGTCGCCTTCAGCCTGGTCCAGTCCGCGACGGGCGAGGTCGCCGCCGTCGACGAGGTCGTCGCGGCGGCGCGGGCGCACGGCGCGCTCGTCGTCGGCGACGCCACCCAGGCGGTCGGCTGGCTCCCGGTCGACGCGACGCCCTTCGACGTCCTCGCCGTCTCGGCGTACAAGTGGCTGATGTGCCCGCGCGGTACCGCCTTCTGCTACGTGAGCCCGGCCGTGCGCGACCGCGTACGGCCGCTCGCCGCCAACTGGTACGCCGGTGACGGCGACGCATCCTACGGCCCCCCGCTGCGGCTGGCGAAGGACGCCCGCCGGTTCGACATCGCGGCCCCCTGGTTCTCCTACGTCGCGGCCGCCCCCACGCTGGAGCTGCTCCTGGAGGTCGGCATCGGCCCGATCCACGAGCACGACGTACGGATGGCCGACCGGTTCCGGGCGGGCCTCGGCATGCCGCCCGGCGACAGCGCGATCGTCAGCGTCACCCGGCCGGGCGCGGCCGAGCGGCTCGCGGCGGCCGGTGTCCGGGCATCCGTCCGCAAGGGCGCGGCGCGCCTGGCCTTCCACCTCTACACGACCGAGGCCGACGTCGACGCCGCCATCGCGGCCCTGGCCTGAGGCCGGCACAGCTCAGCGACGGGGTGGGACGTTGTGGCCGCGCGCGGACGCTCGGCCTCCGCCCGCTCCGGCAGGCAGACGCAGCCTGCGTACTTCGAGTGCCAGAAAGGCCGAGAGGACGACGATGACGCCGGACTCCAGGCCGAGCGCGAGCATGACGGTGGTCCGGTAGCCGTATTCGTGGAACCCGAACAGCGCGCCCTGTTCACTGATCAGAAGACCGATGATGGTTCCCAGCGAGAAGACGATCGCTCCGAGCGCCACGAGCGCGTGGGGGGCGCGCCCGAAGACCGGCACGGCGGAAAGGCCGGGCAGGGACCTCAGCGGACTGGCCAGGGTGAGAGCCAGCACCACCGCGCCGGCGAAATTGAGCACGAACAGCACGCCGATGACCGGGATGACGCGGTAGTAGTCCGCGAAGTACTCGTAGAGATGGACCGCGCCTATGCCGAACAGCAGCAGGACGCCCAGATAGCGCAGCGCATAGCTCATGGCGATCCCGCGCTCGTTCCGCTCTCGACCTGCTGGCCCTGGGGCGAGACGGCGTACCATTCGGCGCCGAACTGGGTGAGGGCCTCGCCGTGAGTGTCACCGCGTCCGGTGTCGGCTTGGTAGTAGTACAGCGGGTGGCCCCCGTAGACGATCTGCGGGGGCCCGTCGGAGCGGTTGATCGTGGCGATCTGGGACCGCTGGGCGCTTCCGGCCGTGGTCGGGGCGCCCTCGGTGGTCACCGGTGGCCAGATGCTCGCGCATGCCCCCGAGCAGGTCGACTGGTTCGGCGGGTCGGCGACGAACAGGTACAGCGTCCGTCCCTCCTCGTTCACCAGGATCTGCCCGAGGCGCGGCGCCTGGGCCGTGCTGATCTGCGTCCGGCCGGGATTCTGCGAGTTGGTCGCGGTCGCGCAACCGGCGAGCGCCGACGCCGCGAGCGAAGCGGCGGCGAGCCTCCCGCCGAACCGGGCCGTCCCCGGACGGCCTCTCTCAGTAGCCACCGCCGCCACCCGACGGCTGCTTCGTCACCGGCGCACCGGACGGGGACAGCACGTACCACTTGGCGCCGAACTGGTTGAGCCCCTGTCCCTTGGTGCTGCCGCTCGTGGTGCCGTCAGGCGCGTAGTAGTAAAGAGGGTGCCCGCTGTAGGTGACCTCGGTCGTGCCGTCGCTCCGCTTGGTGGTGCCCAGCTTCGCCGCGTCCGCTCCCGAACCGGCCTGAGGCATCCCGTTGGTCGTGACGGGCGGCCACACCGCGGCGCATGACCCTGAGCAGGACGATGTGGTCCCCGTGTCCTTCTGGAACAGGTACACCGTCCGGGCCTGGCCGTCGACCACGATCTGTCCCAGCTGCCCCACGCTCGCCGTCTTGATCGTGCCGCCGGGCGCGCTGCCGGTGGGAGGGGCCGAGGAGGGGGGCGACGTCGCCGGGGAGGACGGGGGCGATGTCGTCGGCTTGGACGAGGTGCTCGACCCGCCGCCGCATCCGGTGACGGCGGCCGCGACCACGGCGGCCGCGCCGACGGTCAGCGGCACCGCGATCCGTGCTCGACGGCGTCGCCGAACGACGGCCGGACCTGATGAACGGACGCCGGCCGGATGCTGATCGAACATGCGTGCCCTCCCGTCGGAGCGCGGTACCGGACGGCCGGTACCTCCCTTGGCGCCGCATACCCGCGCGGTGTGGGCGGCGAACTGCCCCTGCCCGGCCCATGAACTGGTCTTTTCCGCTGCTGAACGACCATTGACATGCCCATGGCAGCGGAGGAACCGGTGGCCGAGGCGGTTGGCGCCCAACTGCCCGGGGCATTGAGGACGCGGATCGGCGGCTCACTCGCCGGGTCCGGCAGCGTCGCGCCTTGCGCGGGAGGGCCAGGGAGGCGCCGGCGACGGCCAGCAGCCTGGTCGGCTTCGTCGCCGCCGTCTTTGGCCCGCTTGGCGCGGAGCAGGCCCCCGGGCCCCTGGTCTGGTTCGGGATGGGTGTGGTCTTCTTCGCGGCGCTCGCCGCCGCCAGGAGATCTCGGGAATGCCCTCCGATCGGGCTCGCGTCAACCCGCATCGAACTAATGTGACAGCATCGTATTGTTTGGGCAGCAGGCCGACGCAGAAGATTCGCCATTCCTGCTCCATTGTTGCCTTGCGGTTCCGTTCCCTCCGGTACGGTAGGAGAAGTCCCGGGTTCCTCCCGGGACAGCCCCGGGGTTCGGAACCGGGGTAGACGCAAAGAATCTGGGAGATGATTAATATGCGCAAGATCCGACGGCAGGTCCGGCGGCTGCTCCGCGGCTGCATCCACAACTGGGACTCCGGCTGCCCGATGGGCTGCAACTGACGTCTACGGGGCTCCGGCTGAGCCGGGGCTCTGACAGGTGAACCCAGTGCCCTCCGAACCCTGTTCGGAGGGCACTGCTCGTTGTTGACACTCGCCCTCCCTCATCAAACCTTCCACGGGCAGGTCGCCGAGCTTCTGCGCAGAGACCTGGACACCGGACTCCTCGTGGAGAGTGTGGAGCCGCTGACCGCCGGCGTCGAGCTGGTCGCGCTCGCCGGGGGCCTGGCGTACTACCCCCTGATCGGAATCAGGACGCCGGAGACAGCACGCGACCGCGTCGGCTTCGCGGTCGCCGGTCTCTACGGGGACGGAGAGCGCGCACCGTGCACGGGCGCGGGGGTGCGGGTCAGTCCGGGACGCCCGCGGCGAGCATGGGGGTGAGGGTGAGGTCGGGGTGTTCGCGTTCGATCGCGCGCACCCGCCACTTGTCGACGAAGACCGCGATGTACGAGCCGTCGAGGGTGCGGGTGAGCACCTCGACGCCGCGCCGCCCGGCGAGCGTCTCGGCGGACTCCTTGTCGGTGATGCGGGCGGTCGTGTAGTCGAGGCGGGACAGCTCGACCGGGGCGCCGAACTCGTCGGCCATCCGCGCGGTGAACACGTCGAACTGGAGAGGGCCGACCGCGGCCAGGACGGGGGCCTGGTCGCCGCGCAGGTCGCTGCGCAGCACCTGCACGACGCCCTCGCTGTCGAGCTGGTCGATGCCGCGGCGGAACTGCTTGGCCCGGCTGTTGTCCTTGACCCGCGCCACCATGAAGTGCTCGGGCGCGAACGCCGGGATCGGCGGGAACGTCACGGGGGTCCGGGTGTACAGGGTGTCGCCGACGGTCAGGCCGGAGGCGTTGGGCAGCCCGATGACGTCTCCCGGGTAGGCGGCGTCCAGGGTGGAGCGGTCGCGGCCGAAGACCGTCTGGGCGTACTTGGTCGCCAGCGGGCGCCCGGTCGGGGCGTGGGTGAGGGTCGCGCCGCGCTCGAAGCGGCCCGAGCAGACGCGGATGAAGGCCAGCCGGTCGCGGTGCGCCCGGTCCATACCCGCCTGCACCTTGAACACCTGCCCGGAGAACGGCGCCGTCACCGGTCGCGGGTGGCCCGCGGCGTCGGTGCGCGCGGACGGCGCGGGCGCCAGCCGGCGCACGGTGTCGAGCAGCGCGCTGACGCCGAAGTTGGGCAGCGCGGCGCCGAACAGGACGGGGGTGCTGGAGCCCGCCGCGAAGGCGTCCATGTCGAGGACGGCGCCGATCTCCTCCAGCAGGGCCAGCTCCTCGTTGGCGGTCACCCAGGCCTGGCCCTCCTCGGCGGCGGCCCGGTCGGCCGGGACGCGTTCGGCGGCCGCGCGGGTGGCGCCGCCGGGGGTGCGGCGGAACCGGGTGTAGGAGCCGTCGGCGCGGTCGATCAGGCCGCGGAAGTCCCCGGCGATGCCGACCGGCCAGTTCAGCGGCGCCGGGTGCAGGCCGATGCGCTGCTCGACCTCGTCCAGCAGTTCCAGCGGCTCGCGGCCCGGCCGGTCCCACTTGTTGACGAACGTGATGACGGGGATGCCGCGGTGCCGGCACACGTCGAACAGCTTGAGCGTCTGCGCCTCCAGGCCCTTGGCCGAGTCCAGCAGCATGATCGCCCCGTCGACGGCGGCGAGCACGCGGTAGGTGTCCTCGGAGAAGTCCGCGTGGCCGGGGGTGTCGAGGAGGTTCAGCAGGGCGTCGCCGAACTCGAACCGCAGCACCGAGGAGGTGATGGAGATGCCGCGGGAGCGCTCCATGTCCATCCAGTCCGAGCGGACGCCGCGGCGCCCGGCCTTGCCGTGCACCGCGCCGGCCTGCTCGATCGCCTGCGCGTGCAGGGCGAGCGCCTCGGTCAGCGTGGACTTGCCGGCGTCGGGGTGACTGATCACCGCGAACGTCCGGCGCCGCGCCGCCTCCGCCGCAACGTCCTCCGCAGTGCCGATTCCGGCGCTCACCGCGCTCCCCTCTCCGCCGACCGTCCCCCTACTCTAGGGTCGATTTCCCCCTCGAAGAGATGCGCGAGCCGCCGACCGTCCTGGACCGGCTCCGCCCCGGTACCGCTACCCGGCGGGGAGGTGGGGGGCGGTCGAGGCGTGCAGGGCCAGGGAGAGCTCGACGGCGCTGTCGACCACGGCGTCGAGGTCGTCGCCCAGGCGGCCGTCGGCCCACTGCCGGGCCAGCTCGGTCATCGCGCCGGTGAACATCGTCGCGGCGACGACGACGGGGAGCGGCGGGCTCTCGGCGCGGCTCATCGCGAGGACGCCCTCCAGCAGGGCGGTCTGCGCGGCGCGGCGGCGCTCGGCCAGGACCTCGTTGCCGCGCGCCTCGGCGAACAGGACGCGGCCCCGGCGGGGGTCGTCGCTGATGAAGCTGAGCACGCCGCGGATGCCGGCGCGGGTGCGGACGTCGGGACGGGGGCCCGCCTCGTCCAGGGCGCGGGCCAGGACCTCGCCGAGGGCGGCGGCCTCCCGGTCGTAGACGGCGGCGAGCAGCTCGCCGGTGTCGGCGAAGTTCTCGTAGAAGTACCGCGTGTGGAGCTCGGCCTCGCGGCACACGGCGCGGACGGTGAGGGCGGCCTCGCCCTCCTCGCCGAACAGCCGGAACGCGGCCCGCAGGAGCATGGCGCGCCGCTCGTCGCGGCGCCGGCCCGCGGGGACGCCGGCCCACCGCGTGGACGCGGCCGTGCGCGTGCTCGCCATGCCGGTCACCCTACCCCGCGGGGCCGGGGCGCCCTCGAAGTCTGGACACGCATGTACCCAGACACTTACTCTGGATACACCTGTCACCAGAACTGGCCGGGAGTGCGGCATGCCATCGAGGAACACCATCATCGCGGCGCGGTTCGAGCGGGCCTTCGACGCCGAGATCCGCTCCAGGTTCTTCCGCGGGCTGGAGTTCGCCGGACCGGAGGGCGACCCCGGCTGGTTCGGGCCCGGCAGCGCGGTCTGGTACGTCCACTCGCACCTGCCGACCCTGCTGCTCGGGCTGGTCGGGGCCGCCTACATCGAGGGCCTGGACCCGAGCATCAGCTGGATGGCCTACGACCACTCCCGCATCCCCGAGCGCGTCGACGGCGTCCCGACCGGCGGCATCGACCCCGAGGGCGCGGCCGCGCGGCTCGGGCACTCCCTCTCGTTCTTCATCGGGACGGCCTACGGCTCCACCGCGACGGCCGAGCGCCTCGCCCGGACCGTCCGCGCCATGCACCACACGGTGAAGGGCACCCGCCCGGACGGGCTGGCCTACGACGCCGACGACCCCGACTGGCTCCGCTGGAACTACGCGACCGTGGTGTGGGGGCTGGCGACCGCGCACGAGCGCTACCACCGCCGCCCGCTCAAGGGAGACGACCTGGAGCGCTACTACCGCGAGTTCGTCCGCGTCGGCGAGGCCCTCGGCGGGACGGACCTGCCCGCCACCAAGGCGGACGTCGCCGAGTGCCTGGAGTCCTACCTGCCGCGCCTCGCGATCACTCCGATCAAGGCGTTCGGAACCGGGCCCAACCTGCGCGGCAGCAAGACCAGGCCGTGGGAGCCCGGCAGCCCGTTCATGGACTGGGCGGCCCGCGACATGCTGCCGGAGTGGGCGCGCAAGCTCGCCCTCTACCAGCCGCCCAACCCGGTGACGCTGCGGCTGCGCCGGACGGCGCTGTGGGTCGTCCTCAACGCGCTGCACGACGCCACCGGCCCGCTGCCGGAGTTCCGGCAGGCGCGGGCCCGGGTCGCGGCGGGCGCTTCGGCGCCGGTCGCCTCCACCGCGCCGGACGCGCCCGACCCGGTGCTGTCGCGCGCGGAGGTGGAGGCCACCGCCTGACCCGCGAACGGCGTTTCGGCCATTAATGCCGCCGCGTTCGTCGATCTCGCCCAAAGACGCGGTTCGATTTCGTGATGGCCTCAATGGGCCAGGGGAAAGGCCGGGCCGAGACCTAGGGTGGAAGGCGCTGTGTCCATCGGGGAGGAGGGGCAGGTCTTGGACGATCCGCGAGCGCCGCATCCGCCCCCCGTCCCAGAGATCGACACCACGGTGTCGCATTCGGCGCGGATCTGGGATTACTGGCTGGGCGGCAAAGAGAACTACGAAGTCGATCGCGAGCTCGGCGACCGGATAGCGGCGGTGCTGCCCGACATCGTGGAGCAGGCCCGCGCCGACCGGCTCTTCCTCGGCAGGGCGGTGCGCTTCCTGGCGGGCGAGGCGGGCGTCCGGCAGTTCCTCGACATCGGGACGGGGCTGCCGACCGCCGACAACACCCACGAGGTCGCCCAGCGCGTGGCGCCCGACTCGAAAGTCGTCTACGTCGACAACGACCCGCTGGTGCTGGCGCACGCGAGGGCCCTGCTGGCCGGCACCTCCGAGGGCGCCACCGACTACCTGGACGCCGACCTGCGCGACACCGAGGCCGTCCTGCGCGGGGCCGGGGCCACGCTCGACCTCACCGAGCCGGTCGCGATCACGATGCTCGGGGTGCTGTGGCACATCACCGACGACGCCGAGGCGCTCGACATCGTCCGAGGGCTGATGGCCGGAACGGCGCCCGGCAGTCACCTCGCCATCGCGCACCCGACGATCGAGATCACCGGAGAGAGGATGGCGTCGGCGATCCGGGAATGGAACAGGTTCGGCAGGCCACCCGGAATCCACCGCACTCCCCGGCAGATCGAGAATCTTTTCCAGGGGCTGGAGCTCGTCGAACCCGGCGTCGTTTCCTGCACCCGATGGCGGCCGGAGGCGACGCCGTTCGGGGAGCCCGAGGAGATCGACCAGTTCTGCGGCGTCGCGCGCAAGCCCGCCGGGCCATGAGCCCCGTCCCCGCCGGACGGATCGGCGCCGCGCTCGCGGCCGGACTGGGCGCCGACGAGTCCGCGGGGCCGACGATGCCGAGGCTGGTGCTGGCGGCCCACCTGCGGAGGCTGCGCGCACGGCGCGGGCTGAGCGCGCGGGCCGCGGCGCGGGCCCTCGGCTCCGACGCCAGGCTCGCCGCCCTGGAGTCCGGCGTCACGCGCTGCGGCATCGACGACGTGCTGGCGCTGTGCGAGCTGTACGGGGTGGGGGAGCACGCCACCCGGGTCACGCTGCTGGAGCTGGCGCGGCAGTCCCACCGTCCCGGCTGGTGGCAGCCGTACCGCAGGATCATCCCCGACTGGTTCCTGCCCTACGTCGGGGCGGAGCAGATCGCCGCCGTCATCCGCTGCTACGCCGTCCGGTACGTCCCCGACCTGCTCCAGACCGCCGAGTACGCCCGGGCCCGGCTCGCGTCCGCCTGGGGTGCGGGCCCCGCCGAGGAGGTCGACGCGCGGGTGCGGTTGCGGCTGCGGCGGCAGGACGTCCTGTACCGGGCCTCGCCCGCGCGCGTGTGGACGATCCTCGACGAGGCGGCGCTGCGCCGCCCGGTCGGGGGGCGGGCGACGATGTTCCGGCAGGTCGAGCATCTGCTGGAGCTGTGCGAACTGCCGAACGTGACGCTGCAGATCCTGCCGTTCGCGAGCGCCGGACACGCCGCGCCGGCCGGCGCCATGACGCTGCTCCGGCTTCCCCACGATGATCTGGCCGACGTCGTCTACCTCGAACAGCTGGACAACGCCATCTATCCGGACCTGCCGTGGGAACGGGACCACCACCGGCACGCCATGAACGTGCTGGCCACCCGGGCCTCGCCGCCGGCCCGGACGCCGCTGATCCTGAAGGAGATGATCAGCGCGTTGTGACGGGGCCGTGTCGTATGACGCAGACGCCCGCCGCCGCGCTGTGACATCGTGTCCCGCGATCGATGGCGAGCACCACGCGCGCCGTCCCGTCCCGGCGGTCCACTCCTGTCACCGCGGCCGGGGCCCTCCGGGCGGGCGGCGGAGAGAACGAGGACGCGATGCCCGACGAGCAGCCCGAAGCCTCCGCTCTCCAGGTGTTCAGGCACCGGATCAAGGAGCTCTACGCACTGGCCGGGGCGCCCGCGCCGACGGTCGTGAACCGGATCGTCGCGGACCTGGAGGAGTTCTATCCGCTCATCGGGGGGCGCGGCACGCTGCCGAAGAGCGTCGCGCGCTCCACGCTGAACCAGGTCGTCAACGGCGCCCGGCTCCCGTCCGCGGGGATGCTGGCGGTGATCGTCCTCGCCCTGCAGCGGTGCGGCCGGGAGAACGGCGGCCTGACCGAGGATCCGGGCACGGCATGCCTGGAGGAATGGCACCGGCTGCTCAGGGAGGCCAAGGCGGAGCAGAGCGCGCGCGACCGTGCCGCCTCCGGCCGGGGGCCCGGCGCGCAGCCGGCCGGCGCGGCCGATCCGGTGCGGCTCGAACCGGGCGAGCGCGCGGTGCTCGACGCGCACGGCCCTTACGCCTCGGCGCTGGCGGCGCGGGCCGAGCGCGGGGACCGGGACGCCGTCTACGAGATCGCGGTGCTCCTCGCGTGCGGAACGGGCCACGGCCCCAAGGCGGCGGCCTACCTGGTGAACGCCACGGCGGCGGGTCAGAGCGCCGCGTCGGACCTGCTGCCCGCCGACGACGGGGAGGTCGACCGGCGGCTGGCGCGGGCGCACGCACGCGCGCTGGCGTACGCGGCCGGGCGGTACGGCGACGAGGAGGCGGCGCGCGCGTTCCGGTCCTGCGGGGCCGCGCCGGGCGCCGTCCCGCCGCGCCCGGCGAGCGCACCGGACAATTAGCCGAATGCCGGACGAATATCCCTAAAGGGATGTGGTTCCCTGCGTTCCCCCGCGTTCCGTATCGTTCGCCGACGTATTGCAGGCGCCACTGCCGGTTCTTTTTTGGATGAAGTGCCACGGACCTGACTAAGCACACGAAAGAGTCAGGTGATCGCTGACTGAAGCGGTCGATCTTCGTGGAGGAGAAGTACGGCAATGGCGCCCAGCTTCCGGAGCGACGATCTCACCGTCGAAGCTCTCTTTCCTGACATGTTCCGGCGGCGCGAAGCGGGGTGGTGCGTCGCGCGCCGGCTGTACCGCCGCCTCGCCTCCCGGCGCGGCGGCGGCGCGCGGCCCCGCTGCCGGGTCGTCCTCGCCCTGGACATCGCCCGGTTCACCGGCCACGACGAGGCGACGCAGATCCACCTGCGCGAGGTGATGTACCGGATCGTCGGCGACGCGCTCGCGGCGGCGCGCATCGGGCGGCGCGGAAGCCGGATGGAGGACAGGGGCGACGGGCTCCTGATGGTGCTGCGCGCGCAGGCCAGCCTCGACACCGTCCTCCCGCTCCTCTTCGGGAACATCCGCGAACGGGTCCAGGCCTACAACGCGACCGCCGTGCCTTCGGAGCGGCTGCGCCTGCGGGCCGCTCTGCACGCGGGGTTCCTGCACCGCGACAGGCACGGGGTGACCGGCGACACGGTCAACCTGCTGTTCCGGATGCTGGACGCGCCCGCCATGAAGCGGCGCCTCGACGACGAGGACGCCGACTTCGCGCTCGCCGTCTCCCCCAACGTCTACGAGGCGGCCACCGGATACCGGCTGATCGACGGCAAGGACTTCGAGTTGATCGACGTCGACGTCAAGCAGACCCGCACCAGCGCGTGGCTGTACCTGGCGCCGCCGCCCAGGCCCGCGCGGCGCCGCCCGCACCCGACCCGCGTCGGCGGCCGATCGGGTCTCCCCCCTCGCCCCGGAGGGTGACCGAATGCCATTCTGGTGTTCTGGCCGGGACGGAAGCCTGGAGGGGCCATGGCGATCGCCATCAGCGACGAACACCGCGAGCTGGCACGGACGGCGCGCTCGTTCCTGCGCGACCAGGGGGCGCGGGCGGCGAACCGCGCGCTGCTGGACGCCGAGAAGGAGACCCTGCCCGCCTTCTGGGGGGAGTTCGCCGCGCTGGGGCTGCTCGGCCTGCACCTTCCCGAGGAGCACGGCGGCGGGGGAGCGGGCCTGCCGGAGCTGGTCGTGGTCGCCGAGGAGCTCGGCCGCGCCGCCGCGCCCGGCCCTATGCTGCCGACGATGATCGCGTCCGCCGTGCTCGACGCGTCGGGGGACGGGGAGCGGCGGGCCCGGCTCCTGCCCGGCCTCGCGTCGGGTGCGACCCCGGCGGCCCTCGGGCTGGACGGCGCGCTCACCGTGACCGGCGGCGCCGCCACCGGGGACGCGGGCGTCGTGCTGGGCGGCGGCCTCGCGGAACTGCTCGTCCTGCCCGCCGGCGACGACATGGTCGTCGTGCGGGCCGGCGCACCGGGCGTCGCGGTCGAGGTGCCCGGCAACCTGGACCCGTCCCGCCGCTCCGCCCGCGTGCGGCTGGACGGCGCCGCCGTGGAGGTCCTCGCCGGGGCCCGCGCGCACGCGACCGCCGTCGCCCGGACGCTGATGTCCGCGGAGGCGGTCGGCGGCGCGCTGGAATGCGTCGACACCGCCACCGCGTACGCCAAGGTGCGGCAGCAGTTCGGGCGGCCGATCGCGACGTTCCAGGCCGTCAAGCACCACTGCGCGAACATGCTCGTCGCCGCGGAGCTCGCCACGGCCGCGGTGTGGGACGCGGCGCGGGCGGCGTCCGGCCCGTCCGACCAGTTCGAGCTGGCCGCGGCCGTGGCGGCGGCGCTCGCCCTGCCCGCCTTCACCTCCGACGCGGGCCTGAACATCCAGGTGCACGGCGGCATCGGCTTCACCTGGGAGCACGACGCGCACCTGCTGCTGCGCCGCGCCGCGACGCTGGAGGCCGTCGCCGGCCCGCACGCCGCGGAGCGGGACGTGACCCGGCTGCGGGCGGCCGGGGTCGTCCGGGAGGCGAGCCTCGACCTGCCGCCCGAGGCCGAGGCGCGCCGCGCGGAGATCCGCGGGCTGGCCCGGGAGATCGCCGCGCTGCCCCCGGCCGAGCAGCGCGAGAGGCTCATCGAGACCGGCTACGTCCAGCCGCACTGGCCGCGCCCCTGGGGAGTGGAGGCGAGCGCCGGGCTGCAACTGGTCATCGAGGACGAGTTCCGCGCCGCGGGCGTGAAGCGCCCCCAGCTCGGCATCACCGGCTGGGTGATCCTCACGCTCGTCCAGCACGGCACCCAGGACCAGGTCGACCGGTGGGTGCGCCCTGCGCTCACGGGCGAGGAGGTCTGGTGCCAGCTGTTCAGCGAGCCCGACGCCGGGTCGGACGCGGCGGCGGTCAGGACCCGCGCCGTCAAGGTGGAGGGCGGCTGGCTCGTCAACGGCCAGAAGGTGTGGACGAGCGGCGCCCAGCACTGCCGCTGGGGCTTCGCCACCGTCCGCACCGACCCCGACGCGCCGAAGCACTCCGGCGTCACGATGGTCGTCGTCGACATGCGCCACCCCGGCGTGGAGGTCCGGCCGCTGCGCCAGACGACCGGCACCTCCGACTTCAACGAGGTGTTCTTCTCCGACGTCTTCGTCCCCGACGCCGACGTCGTCGGGGAACCGAACAAGGGCTGGACCGTCGCCCGCGCCACCCTCGGCAACGAGCGGGTCAGCATCGGCGGCGGCGTCGGCGGCCCGCCGGGACCCGACGTGTTCCGGCTCTACGCCGAGCGCGGCGACCGCGTCCCGGCGGCGGCCGAGCGCGTCGGCGCGTACGCCGCCGAGGAGCAGGCCCTGCGCCTGCTCAACCTGCGGTCCGCCGAGCGCGCGGTCGCGGGCGCGGAGCCGGGTCCCGAGGGCAACATCACCAAGCTCGTCCTCGCCGAGCACGGCCACGCCACCGCCGCCCTCCTCGCCGAGTTCGCCGGGCCCGAGACCGCGTTCACCGAGGGCCTCGGCCAGTTCGCGGGCCTGATGCGCCTCGGGTCCCGGGGCATGTCCATCGCGGGCGGCACCTCCGAGATCACCCGCAACCAGATCGCCGAGCGCATCCTCGGCCTGCCCCGCGACCCGCTGATCCGGTAGGACGGCCGGGCCCCGGCGCGGCGGCGCCGGGGCCCGGACCGGGGCCTTCGTCAGGACCGGCGGCGGTTCCCCGCGTCCAGGGACGGGTTGCCGGTCATGTGCTTGATGCCGGCCATGTCGGTGCCGGGCGGGACGACCTCGTCGATGGCGTCGAGGGTGGCGGCGTCGAGCCGGACGTCGGCGGCGGCGAGCAGGTCCTCCAGCTGCGCCATCGTCTTCGGCCCGATGATGGTCGAGGTGATGGCCGGGTGCTCGGCGACGAAGCCCAGCGCCAGGTGGGTCAGCGAGAGGCCCGCCTGTTCGGCGATCTTGGTGAGGCGCTCCACGGCGTCGTAGCGGGCCGACGCGCTGGGGTCGGTGTCGACGGTGCGGCCCCGCCACGCCGGGTTGTCCGACGGCGCGAAGCGGGCGCCCTCGGGGGCCTGCTCGCCGCGCCGGTACTTGCCGGTGAGCCAGCCGCCGGCGAGCGGGCTCCACGGGATCACGCCCATGCCGTGGCGCCGCGCCGCGGGCAGCATGGACTCCTCGATCGACCGGGCGAAGATCGAGTACTGGGGCTGCTCGCAGACGAACCGGACGCCGCCCCGGCGCTCGGCGGCCCACTGCGCCTCGACGATCCAGTCGGCGGGGAAGGACGACGACCCGACGTAGAGGACCTTGCCCTGGCGGACGAGGTCGGTCAGCGCGTCGAGGGTCTCCTCGAGGTCGGTCTCCCAGTCGCGGCGGTGCATCTGGTACAGGTCGATGCGGTCGGTGCCGAGGCGGCGGAGGCTGTCCTCCACGGCGCGGACGATGTGGCGCCGCGACCCGCCCCGCGCGTTGCGCTCCTCGCCGAGCGGGAAGAAGAACTTGGACGCGAGGACGACGTCGTCCCGGCGGCCCTTGAGGGCCTTCCCGACGATCTCCTCGCTCTCCCCGGCCGAGTACATGTCGGCGGTGTCGATGAAGTTGATCCCGGCGTCCAGGGCCCGGTGGACGATGCGCTCGGACTCGCCGTGGTCGGGGTTGCCGACCGCGCCGAACATCATCGCGCCGAGGGTCTGGGTGCTGACCTCGACGCCGGTACGGCCGAGCTTGCGGTACTGCATGCGTGCTCCTCGTCAGTCGCTCGCGCAGAACGCTAGGTGCTGGAGCGCACTCCAGGTCAAGGCCCGGCCGTCGCCTCGGCGAGCCAGTCGTACCAGGCGTCCAGGCCGTCGCCGCGGGTCGCCGAGACGGGCAGCACGCGCAGCCCGGGGCACAGCCGGCGGGCCGCGGCCCGGCAGGCGTCCACGTCGAAGTCGACGTGCGGCAGCAGGTCGGTCTTGTTGAGGAGCAGGACGTCCGCGCCGCGGAACATGTGCGGGTACTTCAGCGGCTTGTCGTCGCCCTCGGTGACGGACATGAGCACGACGCGGGCCCGCTCGCCGAGGTCGAACAGCGCCGGGCAGACGAGGTTGCCGACGTTCTCCACGAACACCGTGGAGCCGTCCGGCGGTGACAGCGCGGCCAGGGCGCCGGCCACCATCGCGGCGTCCAGGTGGCAGCCGGCGCCCGTGTTGACCTGGACGGTCCGGGCCCCGGCCGCGGCGAGCCGCCGGGCGTCCAGCAGCGTCTCCTGGTCGCCCTCGATCACCGAGATCGGCCGGTCCGGGCTCAGGTCGGCGACGGTGCGCTCCAGCAGCGTCGTCTTCCCCGAACCGGGGGAGCTCATCACGTTGAGCGCCGCGATGCCGCGTTCGGCCAGCCACGCGCGGTTCCGGCCGGCCAGGTCGTCGTTGCGGGCCAGCACCTTCTGGCCCAGCGTCACGACGTGCCCGTCCTCATGCCCGTGCCCGTGCCCGTGCCCGGGGACGGGGACGGGGTCGTGGACGTGGATGTGCCCGGCGGCGTGGCCGGAGCCGTCCCCGGGGGCCGTCAGGGTCGTCAGGCGCGCGGCGTCCCCGCCGTCGCAGCCGCAGGTCTCACACATCGTCGGCGACCTCCACCGCTTTGATCGTCAGGTCGGCGCCGCCGCTGATCACCACGTCGGCGCTGCCGCACGGGCACAGCGCGAGCGGGTCGCGCGCGGGGAACGAGGCCCCGCAGGCGGCGCAGTCGCCGACGCCCTCCGGCTCGGTGATGTCGAGCCGCGCGCCCTCGACGCACGTCCCCTCGCCGGCCAGTTCGAAGCAGAAGCGCACCGCGTCCGGCATGACTCCGGAAAGTCTCCCTATTTCGAGGTGCACCACCACCACCCGCGAATCGGGCAATTGGGTAGAAATTGCCGCGATGACGCTCTCCGTCACGGCCAATTCGTGCACGCGCCCTCCCGGCCCGCTTCCATTGTCCCAGCGCCGTTCTGCTGCCCGGATCTTCCCAGCTCAAACGGTGTGTTTACCGAATCGGGGAAATGGCTTGGGGGGCTTTTCGGGCGGTGTTTCGCGCTGTTCCCGCAGGGCAACCGCATGGTGATGGCCGCAGCCGGTCGAAGGGGGAAGCGATGACGAGCACCGCTCCGGCGCAACCACTGACGGACGAGATCCACATTCTGTGGACGTCAGAGGGAATGAGCTGCGACGGGGACACGATCTCGGTGACCGCGGCCTCGCTGCCGAGCATCGAGGACGTCGTCCTCGGCGCGATACCGGGCCTGCCCAAGGTCCACCTGCACAACAAGGTGCTCGCCTACGAGAACGGCGACGAGTTCATGGAGGCCTTCCGGCAGGCCGCGCGCGGCGAGCTGGCGCCCTTCGTCCTCGTCGTCGAGGGGTCAATCCCCAACGAGAACATCAACGGGGACGGCTACTGGACGTCGATGGGCAACGATCCCGAGACCGGCGAGCCGATCACGGTGAACGAGTGGATCGACCGGCTCGCGCCGAAGGCGTGGGCGGTCGTGGCGATCGGCACGTGCGCGACCTACGGCGGCATCCACGCCATGGCGGGCAACCCGACGGGCTGCATGGGCCTCGCCGACTACCTCGGCTGGGACTTCCGCTCCGCGGGCGGGCTGCCGATCGTGAACGTGCCGGGCTGCCCCGTGCAGCCGGACAACTTCATGGAGACGCTGCTCTGGGTGCTGCACCAGGCCGCCGGGCAGGCGCCGGTCATCCCGTTGGACGACAAGCTGCGCCCGACGTGGCTGTTCGGCAAGACCGTCCACGAGGGATGCGACCGCGCCGCCTACTACGAGCAGGCCGACTTCGCGCGCGACTACAACTCGCCGAAGTGCCAGGTGAAGATCGGGTGCTGGGGCCCGGTCGTGAACTGCAACGTCACCAAGCGCGGCTGGATGGACGGCGTCGGCGGCTGCCCCAACGTGGGCGGCATCTGCATCGGCTGCACGATGCCCGGCTTCCCGGACAAGTTCATGCCGTTCATGGACGAGCCGCCGGGGGCGAGCCTCTCGACGACGCTGCTGCGGTCCTACGGGCCGTTCATCCGGAAGATGCGGTCGATCACCAACAAGGGCGCCAACCGGGAGCCGAAGTGGCGCCACAACCGGGAGAGGCTGACCAGCGGCTACCAGCCCCGCTGGCCGCACCAGTGAGCGGCGGCCGCGCCGGTGGGGGGCCCACCGGCGCGGCACGGCCCGACCGGCGAGGACACGAACGCAGGACGGCCGCGCCGACGGACGGCGGCGGGCGAGGGAACAGGGGCGAGTTCATGGAGCGGGGCGAGTCATGAAGCAGGGGACGCAGACGCGAGGCGAACGGGCGGCCACGCAGGCGGGGCTCGTCGAGGTGGCGTTCGACCCGATCACCCGGATCGTCGGCAACCTCGGCATCTACACCAAGATCGACTTTGCGAACGGGCAGGTGGCCGAGTGCCGGAGCACCTCGTCCATCTTCCGCGGCTACAGCGTGTTCATGAAGGGCAAGGACCCGCGCGACGCGCACTTCATCACCAGCCGGATCTGCGGCATCTGCGGCGACAACCACGCGACCTGCTCGGTCTACGCCCAGAACATGGCGTACGGGATCAAACCGCCGCCGCTCGCCGACTGGATCATCAACCTCGGCGAGGCCGCCGAGTTCATGTTCGACCACACGCTCTTCCAGGACAACCTGGTCTTCGTCGACTTCTGCGAGCGGATGGTCGCGGAGACGAACCCGAGCCTGCTGGCCACGGCGAAGAACACCGAGGCGCCGCGCGGCTCCGTCCACGGGTTCCGCACGATCGCCGACATCATGACGGCGTTCAACCCGTTCGAGGGCTCGGTCTACAAGGAGGCCCTCCAGCTCAGCCGCATCACCCGCGAGATGATCTGCCTGATGGAGGGGCGCCACGTCCACCCGTCGACCCTGTACCCGGGCGGAGTGGGGACGGTCGCGACGCCGCAGGTGTTCACCGACTACCTCGTCCGGCTGACGCGCTGCCTCGACTTCATCAAGCGGGCCGTCGCGATGAACGACGACATCTTCGACTTCTTCCTGGAGGCGCTGCCCGGCTACGACCAGGTGGGCCGGCGGCGGACGCTGCTCGGCTGCTGGGGCGCCTTCCAGAACCCGGACGTCGTCGACTACGACTACCGGCACATGTCCGAGTGGGGGCGGGCCGCCTTCGTCACCCCGGGCGTCGTGGTGGACGGGCAGCTCGTCACGACGGACCTGGTCGAGATCAACCTCGGCATGCGGATCCTGCTCGGCAGCTCCTACTACGACGACTGGGCCAACGAGGAGACCTTCGTCAAGGAGGACCCGCTCGGCAACCCGGTCGACCAGCGGCACCCGTGGAACCAGACGACGCTGCCGAACCCGCAGAAGCGCGACCTCGACGGCGGCAAGTACAGCTGGGTGATGAGCCCGCGCTGGCGCCACCCGGAGACCGGCGACCACCTCGCGCTCGACACCGGCGGCGGGCCGCTCGCCCGCCTGTGGTCGACCGCGCTGGCGGGGGAGGTGGACACCCCGTACGTCCGCTCCACGGGGCACAGCGTCCAGATCGACCTGCCGAAGACCCCCGGCATGCCGGAGGTCAACCTGGAGTGGAGGCCGCCGCAGTACGCCAACACCATCGAGCGCGACCGGGCCCGCGTGTACTTCATCGCGTACGCGGCGGGGATGGCGCTGTACTTCGCCGAGAAGGCCCTCGACGAGGTCCGCTCCGGGCGCACGAAGGTGTTCACCGACTTCGACGTCCCGGACGAGGCGATCGGCTGCGGCTTCCACGAGGCGGTCCGCGGCGTGCTCTCGCACCACCTCGTCATCCGCGACGGCAAGATCGCCAACTACCACCCGTACCCGCCGACGCCATGGAACGCCAGCCCGCGCGACTCCTACGGCACGCCCGGCCCGTACGAGGACGCGGTCCAGGGGCAGCCGATCTTCGAGGAGAACGGCCCGGACGACTTCAAGGGCATCGACATCATGCGGACCGTCCGCAGCTTCGACCCGTGCCTGCCCTGCGGCGTGCACATGTACGTCGGCAACGGCCGGACGATCGAGAAGCGGCACTCCCCGATGTTCGGCGCCCAGGAGGGCCACTGATGGGCTGGGACGACGAGCGCGTCCGCGAGCACGTCCAGCGCCTCGAAGGGCTGCTCGACGGGCTCGACCCCGGGGCGCACCAGGCCGTCCAGGCGCTGGTGGAGCTGTACGGGGAGGCCCTCGACCGGATCGTGCGGCGCTGCGCGGACGCCTCGGAGCTGGCCGGCGACGAGCTGGTCTGCCACCTGCTGGCCATGCACGGCCTGCACCCGGAGACGCCGGAGGCGCGGGTCCGGCGGGCCCTCGCCGCGCTGGAGGCGTTCCTGGCCAAGCACCGCACGTCCGTGGAGCTGACCGGGGTGGACGGGGACACCGTGCGGCTGAGGGCCGCGACCGAGGGGCGCGCCGCCGCGCCGCGCCCGGTGCTGGACGCCGTGGAGCGGGCGGCCCTCGCCGCGGCGCCGGAACTGGAGCGGGTCGAGATCGAGGCGCCCGCGCCGGAGAAGGTGCTGATCACTCTGGACCAGGTGCGGAGCCGCGCATGACACGGCGGCTCTCCGCACCGAGGCTGGCCGCGCTGGCCTCGGCTCCGCCGCGCCCGGCGCCGCCGCCGGGCGAGGCGGTGGAGCGGTGCGAGCTGTGCGCCGAACCCGTGCACGGCGCGCACCGGCACCTGCTCGACCTGGAGAAGGGCGAGCTGCTGTGCGCGTGCGGGGCGTGCACCGTCCTGTTCGACGGGCAGGCGGCGGGCGGGCGGCACTACCGGCTCGTCCCGGACCGGCGGCGCGAGCTGACCGGCTTCCGCCTGGACGGCCCGCTGTGGGCGGGGCTCGGCGTCCCGGTCGACCTGGCCTTCTTCTCCGTCTCCGGGACGGGCGAGGTCACCGCCCGCTATCCGAGCCCGGCGGGGGCGCTGCACGCGGCCGTCCACGCCGCGAGCTGGCGGCGCCTGGTCGACGTCAACCCCGTCCTGGCGGAGCTGCGCCCGGACGTGGAGGCGCTCGTCGTGCACCGCGCGCGGGACGCGGCCGTGCACCGGGCGCGGGACGCGGCGGAGCACTGGATCCTCCCGATCGACGACTGCTACCGGCTCACCGCCCTGCTGCGCGAGCACTGGACGGGCTTCACCGGCGGCGGGGCGGTCTGGCGGCACATCGGCGCGTTCTTCGCCGAGTTGAAGGCGGCCCGGGGGGCCGCCGAGGAGAAGAGGGGAACACGATGATCAGAGTGGGGAAGCCCGACGTCACTCCCGACAAGCCCTCGCACACGCGGGGCGTCCGCGAGGGCAACCACACCGGCAACTACGACAAGCAGGTCGGGCACCTGCCCGACGGGACGTCCACCGCGGCCCGCTCGACGGGGATCAACCCGGAGACGCACGGTCCGATCCTCGACTCCATGCCGAATCTGTCACCAGCATGAGGACGGCGAACTGGGGGGCGTGGGGGGTCGCCCCCCCACGAGGAGACACAGCATGAGCGAAGCGAACCGGGGGGCGTGGGGGGTCGCCCCCCCACGAGGAGACACAGCATGATGAGCGGGACACCGGAGCTCGGGCTCGACCTGCTCGGGATCGAGCCGGAGACCTTCGCGGCGACGCCGACGCTGAGCCTGCGGATCGGGCTGCGGCGGCTGGACGGCGGGCCCGTCCAGTGCGTCCTGCTCACCACGACGGTGACGATCGCGGCGGCGCGCCGCGGCTACGACGACGCCGAGCGCGACCGGCTCGCCGGGGTGTTCGGTCCGCCGGAGATGTGGGACCGGTCGCTGCGCGGCCTGACCTGGGCGCGCGTCGGCGCCACCGTGCCGACGTTCCGGGGCGGGACGGAGGCGGCGCTCTCCCTGCCGTGCGGGCACGACATGCAGGTCGCGGCCGACCGGTACCTGCACGCGCTCGGCGGCGGCGACGTCCCGCTCGACCTGGCCTTCAACGGCACGGTCTTCTACCCGGGCGAGGACGGCGCGCTGCGCACCGGGCAGATCCCGTGGCATCACGAGGCCGCCGGCGACCTGCCCCTCCAGGTGTGGCGGGACCTGATGGGCCGCTACTACGGCACCGCCCGCTGGCTGCGGCTGGACGACGACTGCTTCGGACGCCTGTCGGCGTACCGGGCCCGGCGCGCGCACTCCTCGTTCGACGACACGGTCGACGAGCTGCTGCGCCACGCCGAGAAGCGACGCGGGGAGGAAGAGTGGACCGCCTGAGGGCGATCGCGGACACCGTCCTCTACGAGGGGTACCTCCTCTGGCCGTACCGCCGGTCCGCGTTGAAGAACCGGCAGCGCTGGACGATCGGGGGCGTCTATCCGCGCGGCCACGCCGAGCGGAACAGCGACCGCTGGAGGGTTCACGCCGAGTTCCTCCTCGAAGCCGGCCCCGACGCCGAAGTAGAGGTCGCGCTGCGGTTCCTGCACGCGGTGCACCGCCAGGTGATGCACGGCGACACCCCCGTGGACGAGATCCGCGCCGGGGACGAGATCCACACCACCTGGCAGGAGGCCCGCGAGCGCGAGCTCACCAGCGGCCCGGTCGCGGTCGAGCGCCTCGTGCGCGCTCCCGTCCGGGTCCCGGTCGAGGTGGCCGCGGGCGCCGAGGAGGAGCCCGTGGACGGCAAGGCGCCGTGCGGCGGCGGCGGGGTGCGGTTCGTCCGCTCGTGGGAGCGGGTGGACGGACGGGTCGAGGTCTCGGCCGTGCCCGCCGGGGACGGCGTGGTGCGGCTGCGCGTCGAGGTCGTCAACACGGGCGCCGCCGAGGAGCGCGAGGACGCCGTCCGCGCCGGGATGCTGTGCGCGCATGTCGTGGCGCGCACCGGCGGGGGCGCGTTCGCGTCGCTCACGGATCCGCCGGAGCGGCTCGCGGAGGCGGCCGCCGAGTGCGGCAGGGACGGGCTGTGGCCGGTCCTCGCGGGGGAGCCGGGAAGCCACGACACCGTCCTCGCGGCGCCGATCGTCCTCTACGACTGGCCGCAGGTGGCGCCGGAGAGCCCCGGCGACCTGTTCGACGGGACGGAGATCGACCAGCTGCTGATCCTCAGCGTGCTGACCCTCACCGAGGAGGAGCGGCGGGAGATGGCGGCGACCGACCCGAAGGCGCGACGGATCCTGGAGCGGTGCGGTGCGCTGTCGTCCGGTGAGCTGCTCGCGTTGCACGGCACGCTGCGGGATCCGCGGAAGGACGTCTGGTGAGCGCGGAGAACGGCGACGCGGGCGGGCGGGAGGCGGCTCCGGGGAGCCGGGTCCGGCTGCGTCCCCGCGGGGGCGCCGACATCTTCGACCTGGCGCTCGTCGGCCGCACCGCCGTCGTCGAGCGCGTCGAGGAGGACATGGAGGGCGGGGTGCACCTGGTCGTCGCGCTGGACGACGACCCGGGCCGCGACCTCGGCCCCTACAACCAGCTCGGGCACCGCTTCTTCGTCCGGCCGGACGAGGTCGAGCCGCTGCCCGGGGAGGCGCCGTCCCGCACGGTCCTCGTCGCGGGGATCGGGAACGTCTTCCACGGCGACGACGGGTTCGGCGTGGAGGTCGTCCGGCGGCTGGCGACCCGCTCGCTGCCGCCCGGCGTGGACGTGGTCGACTTCGGCATCCGCGGCATCGACCTGATGTACGCGCTCGGCGACGGCTACCGGGCCGCGGTCCTGGTCGACGCGGCCGAGCGCGGCCACGCGCCCGGCACCGTGTCGCTCGTCGAGCCCGGCCCGGACGACTTCGGCGGCGTCGCCGTCGACGCGCACGGCCTCGACCCCGCGCAGGTGCTGCGGCTGGCCCGGGACAACGGCCCGGTCCCGCCGCGCATCCTGCTCGTCGCGTGCGAGCCGTCGGCGCGGACCACGGACGCCACCTGGGAGATGAGGCTCAGCGCGCCGGTCGGCGCGGCGGTCGAGGAGGCCGCCGCGCTGGTCGAGCGGCTGCTGGCGGAGGAATTCACAGGGGAACTCGCACAGGAGGGAGCGGGGGGATGAGGAAGGGAACGCGCACCGGCGCGGTCGCCGTCCGGGTGATGCTCGGACTGGTCGCGGTCGGTGTGGTCGCGGTGCTCGTCAAGGAGATGCCGGCGATGCGCCGGTACCTCAAAGCCGAGTCGATGTGATCGGGGACGCGGAGCGGACGCTCATGAGGACGATCGAGCGGCGGCTCGTCGGCCATCTGAAGGACGCGCACGCGCTCCAGGAGCACGCCGAGGCCGCGCTCAGCGAGATGCTGACCGCGGCGGCGGACGAGCCGGAGCTGTGCCGGCCGCTCGGCCACTACGCCGAGCGTTCGCGGGCGTACACCAGGGCGATCGAGGCCCGGCTGCACGCGCACCGGTCGTCGCCGAGCGTCGCGCGCGACGCCGGGACGCTTCTCGCGTCGGTGCTGGAGGGCGGCATCGGCCACGCCCACCGCGACCCCGTCAAGCACATGCGGGACGCCTACGTCGCCGTCCACCTGCAGATCGCTGCGGGCGAGACGCTGCGGCGGCTCGCCGACCGCGCGGGGGACCGCGAGACGGCGGGGGTCGCGGCGGCGATGTGCGAGGACGCCCACGCGATCTCTCACGAGCTGTCGGACCGCTGGGACCTCGCGGTGGACATGTCGCTGCGCGCCCGGCAGGCCCCGCCCGCGGGGGAGGGCCGGTGACCGCCGCCGTGGCGGAGGTGTTCCGCCGCCGCGCGGAGCCGGGCGCGGCGCTCGCCGAGGAGGCGGCCGCCATCGCCGCCGCCTGCCACGCGATGGCGGCCCGCTTCCACCGCGGGGGGCGCCTGCTCACCTTCGGGACCGGCGCCGCCGCCACCGACGCGCAGCACGTGGCGGTCGAGTTCGTGCACCCGGTGATCGTCGGCAAGCGGGCGCTGCCCGCGCTGTCGCTCACCGGGGACGTCGCGACCCTCACCGGCGTCTGCGCCGGGGCGGGGTTCGACGACGCGTTCGCCCACCAGGTCCGCTGCTTCGGCGGCCCGGACGACATCGCGTTCGGGATCTCGCCGGACGGCCGCTGCGGCAGCGTGCTGCGCGCCATGGAGTGCGCGCGGGACCGCGGCATGCTGACGGTCGCGCTGGCGGGCGGGGACGGGGGAGCGCTCGCCGGGGCGGTCGACCACCTGGTCACCGTGCCGTCCGGCGACCCGCGCGTCGTGAAGGAGGTGCACGTCACCGCCTACCACGTGCTGTGGGAGCTGGTGCACGTGTTCCTGGAGCAGCCGGGCGTGCTCGGCCAGGAGGTGACGACGTGACCGGATGCACGGGCGACCACTGCGTGACCTGCGCTGACGAGGCCGTCCCGGTCGTCGTCGCGCGGCTCCTCGCCGACGGCCTCGCGGACGTGGACGTCGGCGGCGGGCGGCTCGAACGGGTCAGCGTGGCGCTGGTGGACGCCGCTGTGGGCGACACCGTGCTCGTCCACGCCAAGGAGGCGATCGGGGTCGTGACGACGTGACCGAGATGCTCTATCCCTTCCTGTACGCGGGCGGCTCGGGGCTGGACACCCTGCTGGAGGACGTGCGCCGCTCGACGCGGGAGAAGGTCGAGGACATCGTCCTGCTGCGCGAGGCCGTCCTGGAGCAGTACGCCGAGGATCTCGCGGCCTGCGCCACGCGGATGGCGGGCGCGTTCCGCTCCGGCGGCCGGCTCTTCACGTTCGGCAACGGAGGCAGCTCGACGGACGCGCAGGACGTCGCCGCGCTGTTCCTCAATCCGGGCGGGTCCGCGCGGCCGCTGCCCGCCCTGGCGCTGACGACCGACGTCGCCGTGGTCACCGCGCTGTCCAACGACGTCGGGTTCGAGGTGGTGTTCGCGCGGCAGCTCGCCGCGTTCGGGCGTCCGGGCGACATCGCGCTGGCGCTGTCCACCAGCGGGAACTCCGACAACCTGATCGCCGCGCTGCGGGAGGCGGCGCGGCGCGGGATGACGGTGGTCGGGCTCGCCGGATACACCGGGGGGCAGATGGCGGAGACGCCCGGCCTGCACCACCTGTTCACCGTTCCGTCGTCGTCGGTGCACCGCGTCCAGGAGGCGCAGACGACGATCTACCACGCGCTCTGGGAACTGACGCAGCTCGAACTGGCGGGGGAGGCCTTCTGATGTGCCTGGCGATACCGGGCGAGATCGTGGAGATCATGCCGGACCGCCCGGTGGCGACGGTGGACGTGACCGGCGTCCGGCGGGCGGTGAACACCGCCCTGCTCGACGGGGAGCGGCTCGCCGCCGGCGACTGGGTGCTCATCCATGTCGGGTTCGCCATGTCCAAGATCGACGAGGACGAGGCGAGGGCGACGCTGGCGCTGCTGGAGGGCCTCGGCGAGGCCTACGACGACGAGATCGACGCGCTGCGGGAATCGAGGATCGACTGATGCGCTTCGTCGACGAGTACCGGGACGCGGAGCGGGCGCGGGTCCTCGCGGCCTCGATCGCCTCGCTGTGCGAGCCCGGGAGGCACTACAAGTTCATGGAGGTGTGCGGCGGCCACACGCACACCATCTACAAGCACGGCCTGGAGGACTACCTGCCGGAGAGCGTCTCGCTGGTGCACGGGCCGGGCTGCCCTGTGTGCGTGATCCCGATGGGGCGGGTGGACGACGCGATCCACATCGCGTCGCAGCCGGACGTCATCATGACGTCGTTCGGGGACATGATGCGGGTGCCGGGCGGCCGGGGGTCGTTCCTGGACGCCAAGGCCGCCGGCGCGGACATCCGCATGGTGTACTCGCCGCTGGACGCTTTGAGGATCGCCGAGCGGAACCCGTCGCGGCGCGTGGTGTTCATGGGGATCGGCTTCGAGACGACCGCGCCGTCCACCGCCATGACGGTGCTGCGGGCGGCCGCGGCGGGGGTCGGGAACTTCTCGGTGTTCTGCAACCACGTGACGATCCTGCCGGCGATCAAGGCCATCCTCGACTCGCCGGACCTGCGCCTGGACGGCTTCCTCGGCCCGGGGCACGTGTCGACCGTGATCGGCTGCGGGCCCTACTCGTTCATCACCGGCGACTACGGGAAACCGCTGGTCGTCGCCGGGTTCGAGCCGCTGGACATCCTGCAGTCGGTGCACATGCTGCTGGCCCAGCTCACCGAGGGCCGCTCGGAGGTCGAGAACCAGTACGGGCGGGTCGTCCCGTGGGACGGCAACCCCCGGGCGCTGGAGGCGATCGCCGAGGTCATGGAGCCGCGGCCCTACTTCGAGTGGCGCGGCCTCGGCTTCATCTCGCACTCCGCGCTCCGGATGAAGGAGGAGTACGCCGCCTTCGACGCCGAGCGCGTCTTCGAGATCCCCGGCGGGCGGGTCGCCGATCCGAAGGCGTGCCAGTGCGGCGAGGTGCTCAAGGGCGTCCTGAAACCGTGGGAGTGCAAGGTCTTCGGGACGGCCTGCACCCCGGAGACGCCGATCGGGACGTGCATGGTCTCGTCCGAGGGCGCCTGCGCCGCGTACTACAACTTCGGCCGCTTCACCCGCGAGCGGATCGGCGGGGCGGGCCGGGCGGGGGAGCCCGGCGGGGTCAGGGAGGCCGTGCGATGACCGTCCGCGAGGAGCAGGTCCTGGAACGCATCGAGCGCGCGCGGGGCCGCAAGGCGCGGCTGCGCGAGGACAAGATCACGCTCGCGCACGGCTCCGGCGGGAAGGCCACCCACACGCTGGTCGAGGCGGTGTTCCGGGAGGCGTTCGCCAACCCGCGCCTGGACCGCATGGACGACTCGGCGCTCTTCAGGGTGAACGGCGCCGACCTCGCCTTCACCACGGACTGCCACGTCGTGTCGCCGCTGTTCTTCCCCGGCGGCGACATCGGCGACCTGGCCGTCAACGGAACCGTGAACGACCTCGCCGTCTGCGGCGCGAGGCCGCTGCACCTGTCGGCGGGGTTCATCCTCGAAGAGGGGTTCCCCGTCGCCGACCTGCGGCGCGTCACCGAGTCGATGCGGCGCGCGGCGGACGCGGCGGGCGTAGACATCGTCACCGGCGACACCAAGGTCGTGGAGCGCGGCAAGGCCGACGGCTGCTTCGTCACCACGGCGGGCGTGGGGGTCGTGCGGTCCCGGCTCGCGGGGGAGATCCGCCCCGGGGACGCCGTGCTGGTGACGGGGCCGATCGGCGAGCACGGTGTCACGATCATGCTGGCGCGCGGCGAGCTGGAGCTGGAGGCCGACGTCGTCTCGGACACCGCGCCGCTGACCTGCCTGCTCGCGGACCTGGCCGACGCCTGCCCGGGGGGCCTGCGCCGGATGCGGGACGCGACCCGGGGCGGGGTGGCGACCGTCCTCAACGAGCTGGCGTCGGACGCCGGGACGGCCGTGGTGGTGGAGGAGGACGCGATCCCCGTCCGCCCCGCCGTCCG
This sequence comes from Actinomadura sp. NPDC049753, assembly GCF_040674655.1. Classification (NCBI taxonomy): domain Bacteria; kingdom Bacillati; phylum Actinomycetota; class Actinomycetes; order Streptosporangiales; family Thermomonosporaceae; genus Actinomadura; species Actinomadura sp. NPDC049753. The sequence continues at coordinate 53,629 of NZ_JBFARL010000029.1, forward strand.
GGGCGCCTGCGAGCTGCTCGGGATCGATCCGATGTACGTCGCGTGCGAGGGCCGCGCCGTGGTCGTGGTCGCCCCCGAGTGCGAGCGGGACGCGCTGGCGGCGCTGCGGGCCCACCCGCTGGGCGAGGAGGCCGCCGTCATCGGCCGCGTGACCGACGACCCGTCCGGCCTCGTGCTGCTGAGGACGGCCTTCGGCGGCACCCGCATCGTCGACCTCCTGGTCGGGGACCCGCTACCGCGCATCTGCTGACCGGCGCCGCTCCCGGCCGGCGCCGGCGAGCGCGGCGAGCAGCGACGCCGCCGTGAGCGCCGCGCCGAACCAGAGGACGCTCCGGACGCCCAGGTGGTCGGCGAACTGCCCGCCGAACAGCGCGCCGACCGCGATGGAGGTGTTGTAGGCCAGGGTGTTGAGCGACATCGCGGCCTCGAACGTCTCGGGGGCGGCGGCGAGCGTCATGTTGACCTGGCACAGCTGCCAGGCGCCGAAGGACACGCCCCACACGACGAGCAGGACGACGGGCGCGGCCGGCCAGTGCCCGACCGCGAGGAGCAGCAGCAAGGAGGCGACGAGACCCGAGCAGGCGGTGACGAAGGTGGCCCTCAGGTTCCTGGTCGCGGTGTGCCCGGCGATGAAGTTCCCCACGGCGCCCCCGATGCCGTAGGCCATCAGGAGCCCGGTGATGGAAGCGGACGAGGCGCCCGCGCCGTCCTCCAGGAACGGCCGCACGAACGTGTACGCCCCGAAGTGGCCGAGCACGAACAGCACGACGGTGACCATCACCGAGCGCAGCCGCGCGTTCCTGAACGGAAGGGCGAACACCTCGCGGACCGGGACGGCGTTCCGCGACGGCAGAGACGGGATCAGGGCGGCGACCGCCAGGAACACCAGCGCGCTGAGGCCGCTCCAGATGAGGAACGTGGTCCGCCAGCCGGTGAGGTCTTCCAGGAACGTCCCGAGCGGCATGCCCACCACGGCGGCGATCGAGATGCCGGACATCACGACCGCGGCGGCCCTGCTCGCGTGCCGTTCCGGGACGAGGCGCATCGCCATGCTCACGCCGATGGCCCAGAAGACCCCGCTGGCGAACCCCATGGCGAGCCGCGTCGCCAGAACCAGCGGATAGTTCGGTGAGACGGCGGTGACCAGGTTCCCCGCGGTCAGGACCGCCAGGAGCGCCGGCAGCATGACGCGGCGGTCGACGCGCCTGCTCCACGCCACGATGAAGGGCACGCCCAGCCCGGCCGAGACGCCGTACACCGTGACCATCAGCCCGGCGACTCCGACCGATATGCCGAGGCTCGCGCTCACCGGGGTGAGGATGCCGACGGGCATCAGCTCGGTGGTGAGGAAGGCGAACAGGCTGGCCGTGATCGCCGCGACCCCCAGCCATCCTCGAAGGGCCGATGGCTGAGGCCCGGCCTGGGCGGCCGCACCGCCTGCGAACGTCTCGTCGGTCGTGGTGTTCGTGTTCACCCCCGGAGTCTCACCGAGGCCCGATCCATGAGTCCAACACATGTTCGTCATGCGATTGATCGTGATCCAAGATGGATCCATGGAGCTCCAGCAGATGCGCTACGTGGTCGCGGTGGCGGAGACGGCGAACTTCACCCGCGCGGCCGAGCGCTGCCGGGTCGTCCAGTCGGCGCTGAGCCACCAGATCGCCCGGCTGGAACGCGAACTCGGCGCCCGGCTCTTCGACCGCACCAGCCGCCGGGTCCGGCTGACCCCTGCCGGTGAGGCGTTCCTGCCCGCCGCCCGGCAGGCTCTCGACGCCGCGGACCGGGCCCGCGCCGAGGTCGCGGCGGTCTCCGGGGAGATCCGCGGACGGCTCGCCATCGGCGCCATCCCCACCGTGACGGCGGTGGACCTGCCGAGCGCGCTGAAGGACTTCCACGTCCGACATCCCCAGGTGCGGGTCACGCTGCGCGTGGGAGGGAGCGCCGAAATGGCCGAGCGGGTGCGGCAGGGAACGCTGGACGTCGCGTTCCTCGGGCTGCCGCGCAGCGCCCGTCCCAAGGGCGTGCACGGCCGCGTCCTGGCGCACGGCGAGCTGGTGGCGGTGGTCGCCCCCGGGCACCCGCTGGCCGACGCGGTGGACGTCGGACTGCGCCGGCTCTCGGACGAGGTGTTCGTCGACTTCTCCGCCGGCACGGCCGGGCGCGCCCAGTCGGACGAGGCGTTCGCCGCCGCCGGGGTCGTCCGTGACGTCGCCTTCGAGGTGACGACGCCGGACCTCGTGGTGCGGCTCGTCCGGCTGGGCCTGGGCGTCGGCATGCTGCCCGCCGCCTTCGTCACCGGGCTCACCGGCCTGCGCGTCGTCGAGCTCCGTGATCCGCCCACCCGGGTGGAGCACGTGATCTGGAGCCGCCTCGGACCGTCTCCGGCCGCCACCGCTTTTCTGGAGGCACTGGACGTCACGGCGGCGTCCGCGCCGCCTCGCGGCGCGGCGCCGGAAACGCCGGCGGCGGAAAATGGCGGAGCGCCGGCGGACACGGGGCCGTGAGCCACTCGGGAAGTGTCCGCACGTCGGCCATCGCATATCTCGCCGCTCTATGCGCGCCCGAGGAATCCGCACATCGGGCATTACTCGGGAAGGGCGGGGGCGGCCGGCGACGGCGGCGCGGACGGCATCCGCCCGACGACGCGACAGGCCCTTCTTCCATCACTTCGGACCGCATCCGGGGGGTGGGTAAACGTGGAGGAGCAGGTCGCCGTCCGAGGCCCGGGACGCCTTCGGCGCCGGGGCGGAGAAGCCCGGCCCGGCTGGGCGCGAGGGGCCGATGGGGACGGTGAGGCTCCTGCGACCTGCGGTTTCCAAGAATTGTTGAGGGTCGTTTGAGCTTTTTCGCGAGGGGTGCGGGTACTCGCGGGCCATGACAGGGGAGTCGTGCCGGCCCATCTTCGTGCTCGGGTGCCCGCGCTCGGGGACCACGCTGCTCCAGCAGATGCTGCACTCGCACCGGCGCATCGCGTTCCCCTCCGAGACACGGTTCGTGCATGTCTCCTACGACATCCGGCACCGGTTCGGGGACCTGGAACGGGCGGAGAACCGGCGCGCGCTGGCCGAATGGATCACCGGCGGAGAGGGCACCAAGTTCCGGGTGCTGCGGCTGGACGCCGCCGCCGTGGTCGAGGAGATCGTGCAGGGGCCGCCGACGCTCGGGTCGGCGATCGCCGCCGTGTTCCGCGCCTACGCGCGCCGGCACGGAAAGCCGCGCTGGGGGGACAAGCGGCCGAGCTACTTCCGCCGGGTGCCGATGCTGCGGCGGATGTTCCCCGACGCCCAGTTCATCCACCTCGTCCGGGACGGCCGGGACGCGGTGAGCTCCCTCATGCGGATGCCGTGGTTCGACGGCGACATCCACACGGCCGCGCTGACGTGGCGGGAGGCGGTCGACATGGGCGCACGCCTCCGGGCCCGCCTCGGGCCGGACACGTTCTACGAGTTCCGCTACGAGGACCTGGTCGCCGACCCCGAGGACGCCCTGACGAGGCTGTGCGCGTTCCTCGGCGAGGAGTACGACCCCGCCATGACGACGGCGTACCGGCACGCGCGGCGGACGGTGCCGTCGACGCGCAAGTGGCATCTGGGCACGCACGAGGCCGTCAACGGCCGCCAGGTGGGCGCCTGGCGCCACCGCCTGGAGGCCTGCGAGGCGGACCTCGTCCAGCACGTGCTCGCGTCCCGGCTGCGGAACCACGGCTACGCGATCACGGAGGGGGCGCGTCCGGCGGCGGCGCCGCTCGTCAGATTCCACCGCCTCGCGGCGTACCGCTGGAGGGCGCGGCAGACGCAGACCCTCCGCGACCGGCTCGCGGAGCGGCGCGAGCCCAACCCCGTGGTCTCGCGGCTGAACGGTCCGGTAAGCGTGTCCTGACAGACTGAGGGCGGGGACTGAAGGGACAGATGGCCCTTGCCTCCAGGTAAGGCACTCTCGGCCAGGCCGCACGGCACTGGGACGAAGGGTTGTCCGAAACTCTCCTGAAACGTGCCCGGTTTGCGGCCGTCGCCGGCGCGCGCCCGGGCCGGCCCGGTTGGGAAACGGCGCAGGTGGCGTGCCGCCGGGAGCCGTGCGGGGGAGGACGTATCGGTGGGGCGCGCGAGGGCGGCGTGCCCGCGCCCGCGTGCGTTGGGCCCTTATCGGAAGTGGTTACTGATGAGTAACTTATCGCCGTTTTTACCGTACCACTGACTCGGTTTACAGGACGGAGACACCTCCGTGTCCGATCGTTCACATCCGGATCGAGACACGCCAACCATTTGGCTGTATCTTGCGTGTTGCTCGTCTTCCGTTACCAATCGCGATTGTTTCGATGATCCTCTGACATAAGGAGGAGTGGCGGTGTCTCGATCGGAAATAATTTCCCACGACGAGCTGCAATCGTGGCTTCTTGACAAGATCGCCTTCTACCTCGACAGGCCTGTGGAAAACATCGATCCCGGGGTCGAACTCGCCCGTTACGGGGTCGACTCGGTGTACGCGATCAGCATCATCAGCGACATCGAGGACCACCTGCAGGTGGAGGTCGACGTGGCCGAGGCGCGGCGCCGGGAGACCGTGGCCGACCTCACCGACTACCTGCTCGACCTCGTCGCGTGATGGCCGGCCGGCCCCCCGAGGTGGGCGGCGCCGGCGCCGCCGGGCCCGCCATGGTGGTGCTCGGCGACAGCGTGGCCGAGGGCCAGGACGATCCGGATCCGGCCGGCGGATGGCTCGGCTGGGCCGGGCGACTGGCCCTTCACCTGGGGATCCCCCGCGGTGAGATGCTCAACGCCTCCGACCCGGGCGCGACGGTCGAGGACGTGGTGCGCGACCAGCTGCCCGCCGTGCGCGGGCTGGCGCCGCGGCTGGTGGTGCTCGGATGCGGCATGAACGACGCGCTGCGCGGCTTCGAGCGGGAGGTCGCGGCGCGCCGGCTGGCGGAGCTGTTCGGCTGGGCCCGCGGGCGCGGCGCGGTCGTCCTCGCCATCCCGGTGCCGCGGCCGCCGCTGCTGGACATCACCCCGATCTCGCAGTTCCGTAAGAAACGCACGGTGCAGCGAATTCACGACTTCAACGCCGAACTCGACCGGGTGTCGCGCGAGTTTGGAATGGTGTTTCCGGAGCGGGAGACGGTGGCGAGAGTCGCCGATCCCGCGATGTGGAGCGCCGACGGAATCCATCTGAACCCGGATGGGCACGCCTATGTCGCCCAGGTGATGGCACAGATTGCGGCAAGCCTGATAGGCGAGCGGGTGAAATGAGTTCCGGGGGCCGATCCAGCAGTCTGGGAGACTGATGAAAAGAGCACATTCCGTCGCCCGCGCACTCCGTTCGCCGATGCTGCTGTTCCTCGCTCCCGTACTGGTGGTGCAGGCATGGCGGACGGTGCGGCGGACACCGCGGCTGGACCCGGCGACCGGCGACGAGCAGGGCTTCGTCGCCGGCGCCGACCCCGGGCGGGGCCCCGCCTTCCGGGTCGTGGTCATCGGCGAGTCCACCGCCGTGGGCGTCGGCGCGTCCCGGCACGCCGAGGCGCTGCCCGGCTTCCTGGCGCAGGAGCTGGGCGAGCGGCTCCGGCGCAGCGTGGCCTGGTCGGTCTCCGGCCGGAACGGCGCGACGGCCCGGCGCATCATCGGCGGGCTCGTCCCGCCCGCGAACGGCTCCGCGCCGAACCTGGTGGTCGTCACCACGGGCATCAACGACCTGATCAGGCGGCGTCCCCTGCGCCGGTGGGCGGCCGACGTCACCGAGCTCGTCGCCCTCGTGCGCGGCCGGTTCCCGGAGGCGACCGTGCTCGTCGCCGGGATGCCGCCGGTGCACCGCTTCCCCGCCCTGCCGCGGCCGCTGCGCTCGGTCCTCGGCGCGCGGGCGCGCGCCATGGACCGGATCACGCGGGACGC
>NZ_JBFARL010000030.1:0-57047 GCF_040674655.1 Actinomadura sp. NPDC049753
AGACCCTGCGCGGCCTGCTGATGGGCGACGCCATCGGCAACAGCGCCTACCAGTCCATCGCCTGGTCCGCGGGCACCGCGAGCTGCTGAGCCGGAATGTGGCATTTGGGGAAATCTGCCGCTTCGGTGGCGAACCGACCGTAAACCTCCTACGCTCCGTAGGAGGTCACGGTCCGACGTCCCCGCCGGGGACGGCCGGCGACCGCGCCGAATCCCGCGGACGGCTCCGTCCGGGGAACCGGGGACCCGATCTTCAGGGGTGAATCCGTCCCGCGGGACGGTAGGGCGACTCCGGCCCGAACCCGTCAGCTGACCCGGTAGGCGGTACAGGAGAGGACACCGCATGCAGCGACGAGCTGCCGGCACCCGAACGACAGCCCGCCGCAGGATCCGCACCGGCCGGCTCGGCGATGTCACGGCATGGACGGCCGCCCTCGCGCTGTCCGCCGGGCTTCTCGCGCCCGCGCCCGCCCACGCCGAGCCGAAGCCGACGCGCAAGCAACTGACCGCGCAGCAGGAGAAGCTCGCCGACGAGGCCGAGAAGCTCAGCGAGCAGTACAACGGCCTGCGCGAACGCCTCAAGCAGGCCGAGCACGCCGCGAAGCTCGCCAAGAGCAGCGCCCTGCGCCAGCAGAAGGCGCTGGACGAAGCGCGCGAACGCATGGCGAAGATCGCCGCCGACAGCTACAAGAACGGCCCCGCGGACCCGGCCATCACGTTCGCCTCGTCCTCCGACCCGCAGGCCGTCCTGGACCAGTCGGCCACCCTCAACTACTTCGCCAAGCAGAACGACGTCCGCATCACGCAGATGCTCCAGGTGATGCAGGGCGCCGACCGGTCCCGCAAGGCCGCCGAGCAGCGCGCCGCCCAGGTGCGCGCGCTCACCGACGAGGCGAAGAAGAAGCGCCGGGAACTCCAGATCAAGCTCAAGAAGGTCGAGAAGCAGCTCGGCACCTTCAGGACCGCGGGCACCCGGCCCGGCTCCATCCCCAACATCAACTCCGGCGGGGCCTCGGCCAAGGCCATGACGGCCGTCCGGGCCGCCCTCGCCCAGCAGGGCGTGCCCTACTCGTGGGGCGGCGGCAACGCGTCCGGCCCGAGCTACGGCACCGCGCAGGGCGCCAACATCAAGGGCTTCGACTGCTCCGGCCTGACCCTGTACGCCTACGCGCAGGTCGGCATCACGCTCGGCCACTACACCGGCAGCCAGTACAACGCCGGGACCCACGTGAGCATGAGCCAGCTCAAGCCCGGCGACCTGGTGTTCTTCCACAGCGACCTGCACCACATGGGCATGTACATCGGCAACGGCAACATGGTCCACGCGCCGCAGACCGGCGACGTCGTCAAGATCGCCCCCATCGCCGGCCGCCCGTTCGCCGGCGGGGTCCGTGTCGCCTGACCCCTCGACGGCGCCCGGCCCGGTGACCGATCGGTGACCGCCGATCACCCCTCGCTACCCTGGTCCCCGAGATGAGAACGCACGTCGGCGGCCTCCCCGCACGGGACGGCGCGAACGCGGAACGGCCGGTGGGACGGCCGAGGCGCCCCGTGCGCCCGGACGTCCTCCGGCTGGCGTCCGGCCTGCTCGTGCTCCTCGGGCTGCTGGCAATGCACGGCTTCCAGTCCACGGCGAGCCCGGCGGAGATGAGCGGCGTTCCGCTGACGTCCATGGCCGCCGGGCACGCCGCCCCCGCCGCCGAAGCGGCGACGGGGCACCGTCCGCCCCAGGACGACCGCCCCGGCGGCCATCACTCCGACCGCCACCCTGACCACCCCGGCGGCCAGGTCTGCCTGGCCATGCTGACCCTGCTCGCGCTCGCGCTCGTCGCGGCCCTTCTGGCCCTGCGCCTGCGGCGGTCGCCGCCGGTGGCCGTGTCGAGGCCGCCGCGGGTGCGGATCCTGCTGGTCGGACGGCCGCCGCCGAGACCGTCCCTGCACAGGTTGAGCGTGCTGAGGCTGTGACAGGTCCAGCGGCGCCCGGAAACGGGCGCCGCCGCCGACCACCGATCACAGCACTCGACACGGAAGGCCCACCACCATGAAGCGAGCGTTCGCGCTCATCACCGTCCCGGCCCTGGCGATCGCCCTGGCGGCGTGCGGCGACGGCGACGGCGGCTCGACGGGCCACTCGATGCCCGCCCACTCCATGCCGGCGCACTCCATGCCCGCGCACTCCATGCCCGCCCACTCGGCACCTGCCGGCGGCGCCCAGGCCGGACCGCACAACGGCCAGGACGTCATGTTCGCGCAGATGATGATCCCGCATCACCGGCAGGCGATCGAGATGGCCGACCTCGCCGCCACCCGGGCCTCGTCGGCGGAGGTCAAGACCCTGGCCGCCGACATCAAGAAGGCGCAGGGACCGGAGATCCAGCAGCTCGGCGCGTGGCTGAAGAGCTGGGGCACCCCGGTCCCCTCGCCCGGCACGACCGGCATGGGCGGCATGCACCACGGCGGCACGGACGGCATGGACGGAATGATGAGCGAGAAGGACATGAAGGAACTGGAGGCGGCCAAGGGCGCGGCGTTCGACAAGGCGTTCCTGGAGATGATGATCGAGCATCACGAGGGCGCCGTGGCGATGGCCAAGGCCGAGCAGTCCTCCGGACAGTTCCCGCCCGCCAAGCAGATGGCGGCGAACATCGTCTCCTCGCAGACCGCCGAGATCGCCAAGATGAGGTCCCTGCTGAAGCAGTAAGGACCGCCGGGCACGAGGCGGGCGGGGCCACGGTCCCGCCCGCCTCCGGGCCGGAGGCGCCCCGCGTGGCTCCAGCCGCGCGTCCACGTCCCGCTCGCGGGCGGCGGGTCAGGGTGGGCGGATCAGGCCGCGCCGGGAGGCGGCGGCGACCGCGGCCGTGCGGGAGTCGACGCCGAGCTTGGCGTAGAGGTGCACCAGATGCGTCTTGATCGTGGTCTCGCTGAGGAACAGCCGCTTGCTGATCTGCCGGTTCGAGAGGCCCTCGGCGACCAGGCGCAGCACCTCCAGCTCGCGCGCGGTCGGCGTCGCGGTGGGCGAGCGCATCCGGCCGAGGAGGCGCGAGGCGACGCTCGGCGCGAGCGCGCTGTCCCCGGCGGCGGCCGACCGGATCGCGGCGAACAGCCTGTCCGGGGGCGCGTCCTTGAGCAGGTAGCCGGTGGCGCCGGCCTCGATGGCGGCGAGGATGTCGGAGTCGGTGTCGAACGTGGTCAGCACGAGGACGCGCGGCGCGTCCGCCCCCGCGGCGGTGATCTCGCGGGTGGCCTCGCTGCCGTGCATCCCGGCGCCGAGCTGCAGGTCCATCAGCACGACGTCGGGGGAGAGGCGGCGCGCCTCCTCGACGCCCTCCCGCCCCGTCGCCGCCTCCCCGACCAGCGCGAAGCCGGGCTGGTCGGCGAGCATGGCGCGGATCCCGGAGCGCACCACGGGATGGTCGTCCACCAGCAGGATGCGGATCGGCCCGCTCACCGCCGCTCCTCGCCGCCGGGCAGCGGCAGGGTCGCCACCACGGCCGTCCCCTCCCGCGGAGCCGACTCGACGGTGAGCGCGCCGCCCAGCGCGCGGGCGCGGTCGCGCATCGCCCGCAGCCCGTAGCCGGTGCCCGCTCCGCTCTCCGGCGGGCGACCGCCGACCGCCGCGGGATCGAAGCCGCGGCCGTCGTCGAAGACGTCCAGCACCACCATGTCGTCAAGATAGGTCAGGGTGACCCCGACGTTCTCGGCGCCGGAGTGGCCGGCGGCGTTCCCGAGGGCGCCCTGGGCGATGCGCAGCAGCGCGACCTCGTGGTCGACCGGGAGATCGGCGGGGGACCCGGACACCTGGAAACGTATCCGGGCGGTCGAACGGGCGTCCGCCGACTCGGTGATCCGGCGCAGCGCGTCCGGCAGGGAGGACCGCTGCAGGGCGGGCGGGGCCAGCTCGCGCACGAAGTTGCGGGCCTCCTCCAGGTTCTCCGCGGCGGCCTGCTCGGCCTCCGCCAGCCGTCCCACCGCGGCGTCGCGGTCGGTGTCGAGGTCGCGGCGGGCGGCGCGCAGCAGCAGGATGATGCTGGACATCCCCTGGGCGAGCGTGTCGTGGATCTCCCGGGCCAGGCGCTCGCGCTCGGTGAGCCGCGCCGCGCCGGCCTCCGCGCGCAGGAGCCTCTCGCGGGTCCTGACCAGGTCCTCGATGAGCAGGCGGCGCTGCTCGCTCTCCCGGTAGAGCGCCCGGTAGGCGAGGGCCATGAGGGTGGCGACGGACGCGCCGACGCTCGGGCCCAGCACCTCCGCCAGCGTGACCCCGCCGCCGTGCCAGGCCACGGCCCCGATCGCCGCGGCCGTCAGCAGCGCCACACCGGGCAGCGCGGCGGGCAGCGGCAGCAGGTGCAGGTAGAGGAAGAACAGCGGGAAGGCCAGCCAGACGAAGTCGGGGGAGGACAGGGCCAGCCCCGCCCAGGCCGCGGTGAGAAGCGCGAGCCACAGCCGTGCCGGGAGCGGGCGAGGGCGCCGTTCGTGCCGGGCCCAGACCACCCCGCCGGCGTAGAGGGCCCCGAGAGCGAGGCCGCCCGCGGCGATTCCCGCCCGCGCGTCGTGCAGCGTGCGGACCAGGGCGATCGTGAGCAGCACCAGGAAGGTGCCGTGCACGGCCCAGCCGAGCAACCGCATCGCGGGCGAGAACAGATCGTTCGGCATTTCTCACTCACAGTAGGCGACGGACGCCCGGGCCGCATCGATCGAAAGGTTGATGCCCCGGCGTCCGGAAGGAGGCGGTCCGCCGGTCCCGCCGCACGATGCGCCGGGACGGGCCCGCGGCGCACACTGGGAGGCGTCGGTTCGGGTGATGACGGGAACGGGGGCCCACGGTGTTCGTGGCACTGCGAGACCTGCGGTTCGCCAAGGGGCGGTTCGCGCTCATGGGGTCGGTCGTGCTGCTCATCACGCTGCTGGTGACCCTGCTGTCCGGCCTGACGGCCGGGCTGGCGCGCGACAGCGCCTCGGCCATCGAGGACCTCCCCGCCGACCATGTCGTGTTCGGCGGGGAGACGTCCTTCGCGGGGAGCCGGATCAGCGAGGCGACGGCGCGGGCCTGGCAGGACGTCGCGGGAGTGAGGGCCGAGCCGCTCGGCATATCGATGAGCCGGATGGCCTTCGGCCCGTCCGGGGCGCGCGGAGCGCCGGCCGCGCTCTTCGGCGTCGCTCCCGGCGACCGGGCGCACCCGCCCGCGTCCGGGCAGATCGTGCTGTCGGCGGAACTGGCCGAGGGCACCGGGCTGGCGGCGGGCGACAGGGTCGACGTCCTCGGGCACCGGCTCACCGTGGCCGGCACGGGCGCCGCGTCGTCCTACAGCCACACGCCGGTCGCCTGGCTCGGAATCGAGGACTGGCGCGCCCTGGAGCCGTCGGGCGGCGGCCCCGCCGCGACCGTCCTGCTGCTGCGGGAGACCGGGCGTCCCGACCTGGACGCGGCCGACCGGCGGCTCGGCACCACCACCCTCGCCCGGGGGGACGCCAGGTCCGCGATCCCGTCGTTCTCCTCCGAGAACGGGTCGCTGCAGCTCATGCGAGGGTTCCTGTTCGCGATCTCGGCCCTGGTCATCGGCGCGTTCTTCACGGTCTGGACGATCCAGCGCCGCGGTGACGTCGCCGTGCTGAAGGCGCTCGGCGCGAGCACCGGCTATCTGCTGCGCGACGCGCTCGCCCAGGCCGTGCTGGTCCTGCTGGCCGGGGCCGGGCTCGGCGGCGCCGCCGGCGGGCTGGCGGGGCTCGCGATCGGGGACGGTGTCCCGTTCGTGGTCTCGGCCGCCACCACCGCCCTGCCCGTCGCGGTGATGGTCGTGCTCGGGGCGGCCGGCGCCGCGCTGGCCATCCGCAAGATCACCTCCGTCGATCCGCTGACCGCGCTGGGAGCCGCACGATGAGCCTGGCCCTCACCGACGTCGTCCTGACCTATCCCGACGGCGACCGCACCCTGACCGCGCTCGACCGGGTGGGCCTGGCGGTCGGGCCCGGCGAGTTCGCCGCGGTCGTCGGCCCCTCCGGATCCGGCAAGTCGAGCCTGCTGGCCGTCGCCGCGACGCTCGTCTCCCCCGACTCCGGGACGGTGGCCGTGGCGGGCCGGGAGACCGCCGGGCTGCGCCCCGCCGAACGGACCCGGCTTCGCCGCGACCACATCGGCATCGTCTTCCAGCAGCCCAACCTGCCGGCCTCGCTGACGGCCCTCGACCAGCTGACGGTGATGGCGCACATGGCGGGCCGGTCGCCGCGGCGGGCCGCCGGCCGGGCCCGCGACCTGCTGGCCGCCGTCGGCCTCGCGGGCCTGGAGCACAAGCGGCCGCACCAGATGTCGGGCGGCGAGCGCCAGCGGGTCAACATCGCCCGCGCCCTGATGAACGGCCCGGAGGTGCTGCTCGTGGACGAGCCCACCAGCGCCCTGGACCACGTCCGCGGCGAGCAGGTCGTCGAGCTGCTCGACCGCCTCACCCGCGACCGGGGGCTGGCCACGGTCATGGTCACCCACGACCTGGCCAGGCTCGCCGCCGCCGACCGCGTGTACTCCATGACCGACGGCCGCCTGTCCGGGAGCGCCCCCGCCGCCGGTCAGCCGCGGTAGGCCTCCAGGAGGCGGAGCCAGATCTCGCTGATGGTGGGGTACGAGGGGACGGCGTGCCAGAGGCGGGAGATGGGGACCTCGGCGGTGACCGCGATGGTGGCGGAGTGGAGGAGTTCGGCCACGCCCGCCCCGACGAAGGTGACGCCGAGGAGCGTCTCGCGGTCCAGGTCGACCACCGCGCGGGCGCGGCCCTCGTAGCCGTCGGCGTACAGCGAGGCCCCGGAGACGTGGCCGAGCTCGTAGTCGACCGCCCGCACCCGGCGCCCCTCCCGGGTCGCCTCCTCCAGGGTGGGGCCGACGGCCGCGACCTCGGGGTCGGTGAAGACGACCTGCGGGACCGCCCGCTCGTCGGCGGTGGCGACGCTGCGTCCCCAGGCGGCGGTGTCGAGGGGGCGCCCGGCGGCGCGGTCGGCGATCACCGTGCCGAAGATCCGGCCCTGGTACTTGCCCTGGTGGGTCAGCAGCGCGCGGCCGTTGACGTCCCCGGCCGCGTACAGCCACTCGCCGGGCACGCCGGCCGCGAGCCCGGTGGAGTCGACCTGGATCGGCCGGCCCGGGGTCAGCCCGACCGTGTCCAGCCCGAGGTCGTCGGTGGCGGGCGTGCGGCCGGTGGCGAACAGGACCTCGTCGGCGGTGACGGTGCCGCCGCCGTCCAGGGTGAGCGTCACCGGTCCGTCGCGGCGGACACCGGTGACCGACGTCCCGAAACGCAGGTCGACGCCGGCCGCGCGCAGGCCCTCGGCCACGGACTCGCCGGCGAACGGCTCCATGCGCGGCAGCAGGCGCGACCCGCGCACCAGCTGCACCACCTCGCTGCCGAGCGCCCGCCAGGCGGTGGCCATCTCGCAGGCCACCACGCCGCCGCCGATGACGGCGAGCCGCGGCGGCACCCGCTCGGAGGAGGTCGCCTCGCGGCTGGTCCAGGGACGCGCCTCGGCCAGGCCCGGCAGGCCGGGCAGGGCCGCGCGGGTGCCGGTGCACACCGCGACCGCGTGACGGGCGGTCAGGACCCGCCGCCCCCCGTCGGGGGTCTGCACCACGACGCGCTTGGGCCCGTCCAGCCGGCCGCGGCCGCGGACCAGGACGAGCCCGGCCCCCTCCAGCCACTCGACCTGGCCGTCGTCCTTCCAGTGCGAGGTGAACTCGTCCCGGCGCCTGAGGACCGCCTCGGCGTCCAGCGGCCCGGTCACCGCCTCGCGGGCGCCGGCCAGCCGCCGCGCCTCCGCCAGCGCGGCGGCCGGGCGCAGCAGTGCCTTGCTGGGCATGCAGGCCCAGTACGAGCACTCCCCGCCCACCAGTTCGCTCTCCACGACTGCCACGCTGAGCCCGCCGGCGTGCGCCCGCTCGGCCAGGTTCTCACCCGTCGGCCCGGCCCCCACCACCACGACATCGAACTCGTCCATGCCCCCCAGCCCTTCCGATCGGCCGCAGTCTCGTCCACCTGGATCCTGCCGGACACCGCGGCGTTCGGCAGGACGCCCCCGCCGGCGTCAATGATCGCAAATCGGGGAAGCGGTCATCCCGGGGCCCCGCCGTCCTGCCGCGAGTGTGGCCGCGAAGACCGCCGTGGACCTGTTCGCGGCCGTGAACCACGCGGCGACGCTGGCCCCGTCCGCGGCGGCGCACGTCCCGAAGGGGCGCTGGGCGGGGACGACCGGGTGGTGCCCGGGCGCGTTGGGCATCCCGGCGGACCGCCCGACGCGGAACCCGTCACCACCGCCGGTTCGCGGTCGCCTTCCCGCCGGTCACCAGGGTCGCGGGCGGAACGTCGTCGGCCACGACCGCGCCGGCGGCGACCACGGAGTCGCGGCCGATGCTGACGCCCGGAAGGATCGTGGCGCCGGCGCCGATCCACACGTTCTCGGCCACGTCGATGGGCCCGCCGGTCAGCCACTCCCGCCGCTCCCCGGGATCGACCGGGTGGCCGACGGTGATGAACGTGGCCTTCGGCCCGATCATCACGCGCTCGCCGAGCCGGATGCCGGCATAGTCCAGGAACGTGCAGTTCTGGTTGATGAACACGCGCTCCGCGAGGTCCAGGCGGAGGCCGTGGTCGGTGTAGAAGGGCGGATAGATCGTGACCCTCGCAGGCAGCGGCCTGCCGAGGATCTGCTCGAACAGGCCGGCCCTGCCCGCCTCGTCCTCGAAGGGCAGGACGTTCAGGCGGGACGTGAGCTCGGTGGTCCGCAGGACCCTCTCGGCCATGGACTGGAACTCGGCGCTGTGGATGCGCATGAGACGGTCGCCGGGCATGCCGCGATCCTTTCTGGTGAAACGGTGTACTGGTCGATCCGGTCAGTCGGCGTTCGTTACCCGCGTCCTCGCCCAGGACGGGAGCCAGACCGTCTCAGGAAGCCGTGGCAGGCTTCCGAGGTAAGTAGTGATCGCACGGAGCCCCGGATGCGGATTGCCGCTCGGCAGTATCAGCGAGACCGGGTACGCGAGGACCGGATCCACGATGGGGATGCGGCGCAGATCGTGGGTCGCGGGCCAGACGTACCGGTCGCGTGCCCCGACGAGCGTGGCCACCTCCGCGGAGTCGGCGAGGACGTCGAGGAGCACGTCGTCTCCGAAATGCGGGCCCGCCGCGTCGATGCGCAGGTCGAACTCGGTGGCGAGCTGGTCGTAGAACTCTCCCCATTCGCTCCGCGGCGCGATGCCCGGCACCCATATCCGGTGCCCGCGCAACTGCGGCGGCGTCAGTTTCCGCGCGGAGGCGAGCGGATGCCTCGGGCCGACGAGGAGTTCCAGCGGGGAGTCGAACGCGCGGACCATCCGCACGCCGGAAGGCAGGACGGCCGGGTCGGTGACGGTGCGGAACGAGGCGTCGACATCGCCTGCCTCGACGGCGGCGACCGCCGCGCGCGGGTCGTCGACCCTCAGGGTCACCAGGTCGAGGTCGGCCCCGGGGCGCGACCGCCAGTACTCGTGGAGGACGACGGCCTGGGCGCTCCGGAAGCCGAGGACGTCGATCCGCAGGGCCCGGGAACCCGGCCTGACCGCGGCGACGGCGCGATCGACGCCCGCGACGACGCTCCGCGCGTGGGGGAGGAACGCCTGGCCGTCGAGCGTCAGCTCGACTCCTCGGGCGGTCCTCGTGAAGAGGCGGACCTCCAGGTCGCGCTCCAGGGCGGCGATCCGCTTGGAGACCGCCTGCTGCGTCACGCCCAGCTCGTCGGCCGCATGCCCCAGCTGCCCGAGCTCGGCCGCCCGGACGAACGATCGCAGCGCCTCGGTGTCCACCGGATCACCCTAGGCGCGCACAACCTGCGGTTGTGGCGCGCCGCCGGCCGGTTGTCCGGCCACGCTCCGGCGGGCCGGCGGCCGGGTTCAGCTGTTCAGCACCTGGGCGCTGAGCTGCTTGAGGTGGGCGTTGGCCCAGCGCATCTGCCGGAGGGTGTCGGGGTGGCAGCGTTCGGTCAGCCGCAGCAGCGTGGTGTCGCGGCTCCCCTGCGCGGCCTGCGCGATCATCTCCCAGTCGAGGGAGACGCCGGCGGCCTGGACGTGGATGTGGCGCAGGTCGTGCAGGAGCAGCATGCCGGGCGCGCTGCGGTGCTTGACCAGTTCGCCGCCCTTCTCCCGGAGCAGCGCGCCCAGCCCGGTCTCCAGGGCGTGCCCGGTGCCCAGGCGGACGCCGTACCGGCCGCCGATCTCGGCGAGTTCGCGCAGATGCCGCTGGGACCAGGCGGACAGGTCTCGGGCCACGTGGTGGATCTCGTGCTCGCCGGCGTGGCGTTCGGAGACGCGCAGCAGATCCTGGGCGAGACCGCGTTCGCCGTGGTGCAGGGCACGCAGGGCGAGACCGATCCTGTTCATCGCGTTTCCTCGTCGGCCATCGCCGTTCGGCTCCGAGCCGGCCCGGCCTCGGAGGCCCGATCGGCGGGGGCGGGTCCGTCGCCGCGCTCCAGCAGCCGGAGCGTGGCCACGCCGGTCTTGAACAGCGGCTGCTTGGAGGCGGGGTCCCAGTCGGTGACCGTCAGTTCGTTGGCCGCGCGCGTCCTGCCGGCGCCCTCCGGCCGGTCCCAGTAGCCGTAGTGGAAGGGCAGGAACAGGACGCCGGAGCGTATGCCGGTGACGCGCACCTTGGCATGCACGACGCCGCGCGGGCTGGAGATCTCGGCGAGGTCGCCCTCCCGCATGTCGTGGGCCGCGGCGTCGTCGGCGCTCATCTCCACCCACACGTCCGGGGCGGCGTCCCGCAGCTGCGGCGCGCGGGCGGTCTTGGTCCGGGTGTGGAAGTGGTGGACGGTGCGGCCGTTGATCACGTGGAAGGGTCGGAGCTCGTCCGGGACCTCGTGCGGCGGCAGGTAGCCGGCCGACTTGATGACGGCCTTGCCGGACGGGTTGAGGGACCGGTACTCCACCTCCTCGACGGGGGTGCCGGTGACCAGATCGCGGCCGAAGCTCTCGCAGTACTCGGGCGCGGCCCAGAAACGGCCGTCGGAGTACAGGCGTTCGGTGCCGCCGGGATGCTCCTGGTCGCAGGGCCATTGGACGCCCCCGGCGGCGCGGAGCCTCTCGTAGCTGAGGCCGGTGTAGTCGCAGGGGCGTCCGCGGCTGCACTCCTGCCAGGCGCGGAACGCCGACTCGGGGCCGGTCCATCCGACGAGGGGAGTGCCGTCCTTGCCGGTGAAGCCCATCCGCCCGGCGTAGTCCAGGAAGATGTCCAGGTCCGGGCGCGCCTCGCCGGGCGGCTCGACGGCCTTCTCCGAGAGATGGACGGTCCGGTCGGCGTTGGTGAAGGCGCCGGTCTTCTCGCCCCAGGTCGCCGCCGGCAGGACCACGTCGGCCAGCTCGGTGGTCTCGGTCGGGAAGATGTCCTGCACCACCAGGAACAGCCGCTCCTGCGCCAGGATGGTCCGGATCCTCGCCAGCTCGGGCATCGACACGGCCGGGTTCGTCCCGCTGACCCACAGGAAGCGGATCGACCCCTGCTCGGCGAACCGGAAGATCTGCATGGCGTGGGTCGGGGGCGCGTAGTGCGGGATGCGCTCGGGCTCGACGTTCCAGATCCGGGCCAGGTCGGCGACGTGGTCGTCGTTGGCCCAGTTCCGGAAGCCCGGGAGGTCTCCGTCGGCGCCGCATTCGCGGGTGTTCTGGGCGGTGGGCTGCCCGTTCATCTGCAGGACCCCGCAGCCGGGGCGGCCGAGCATCCCCCGGATCAGGTGCAGGTTGTTGACCTGCACGGCGGCGGCGGTGGCCTGATGCGACTGGTAGAACCCCTGCAGGACGGTCGACACCAGCCGTTCGGCGTCGCCGAGCAGGCCCGCGGCCCGGCGGATCCGCTCCTCGGGCACGTCGCAGATCTCCGCGACGCGGTCGGGCGGATACTCCTTGACGCGCTGCTCCAGTTCCTCGTACCCCACCGCGTGGGCGTCGACGTAGTCGCGATCGATCTTCCCGGCCGCGATGATCTCGTGCAGCAGGCCGTTCATCAGCGCCACGTTGGTGCCCGGACGCGGCGCCAGGTGCACGGCCGCGCTCCGCGCCACCGGCGTCGGCCGGGGGTCCACGCAGATCACCTGCGGCGGGTTCGGACCGGCCAGCCGGTCGAGCATCCGCATCCACAGCACGGTCTGCGTCTCTGCCACGTTGTGCCCGAACAGCGCGATGACGTCGGCGTGGTCGATGTCGGCGTACGTTCCGGGCTGCCCGTCGCACCCGAACGACTCCTTCAGCGCCGCAGCCGCCGTCGCGGTGCACAGGCGGGTGTTGCCGTCCAGGTGGTTGGTGCCGATCCCGGCGCGGGCGATGGTCGCCAGCGTGTAGTACTCCTCAAGGAAGAGCTGCCCGGTGGTGTAGAAGCCGAACGCGCCGCTGCCCTGCTCGTCCAGCAGCTCACGGCTCCGGCGGACGACCTCGTCCATCGCGGTGTCCCAATCGGTCTCCACGAGCCTGCCGTCCCGGCGGACCAGCGGACGGGTCAACCGGTCCGGCGACGCGCCCGACTGCCAGCCGTACAGATCCTTGGGGTCGAGGCGCCCCCGGTTGATCCTGTCTCCGGCCGCGCCGCGGACACCGACCATCCGGCCGTCCTTGACGGCGATGTCCATCCCGTCCCCGTTGGAATGCAGGATCGACGCGGTCGGCACCCACCGGTCCACGTCCTGGGCCGAGACGCCCTCCTCCAGGAAGGTGTCCACCCTGACGGGCCACTCCTCACCCGGGCCGTAGGGCGTCCTCGTCCCCCATGGCTCGGCGATCCGATCGATCCGCGCCATCCAGGCCTCCCAACCTCTGGAGAAGGACTCATCCCACTGCCCGCCGACGCCAAACATCGGCCCTCACCAGGTCCGGCGGCGCCGGGAGCCGCCCGTCGCGCCGCCGATTGTTCGTTTTCGTCCGTATAGTCCTAGAAAGGATTTTGGTCGGACCGATTAATGGCCACGGCTATCCCTTTTTCGGAAACGCCTTGACGGAAGGTGTGGTGCCTCCCATTCTGGAATGTTTCGCTATCCGGACACCAGAAGGGAACCGCCATGCCCGACCCCCTCATGGCGCGGCCGTCCGCGCCCCCGCCCCGTCCCCTCCCCGTGCTCGTCCTCGCCGACGTCAGCGGGAGCATGGCGGAGGCGGGGAAGATCGACGTGCTCAACCGCAGCATCGCCACGATGATCAGGTCGTTCGCCGCCGAGGACACCGTCCGCGGTGAGATCACGGTGGGCGTGGTGACCTTCGGAGGCGGGGGCGCGGCGCTCCACCAGGCCCCGGCCCCGGCCGCCGAGGTCGTCTGGGAGGACATGCTGCCCCGCGGGCGCACACCGCTGGGCGAGGCCCTCGACCTGGTGAACGGGCTCCTGGCGGACGAGAACGTCATCTCCCGGCGGGCCTTCACGCCGACCCTGGTCCTGGTCTCCGACGGACTGCCGAACGACGACTGGCGGGGCGCGCTGGAGCGGCTGCTGGCCTCGCCGCGCGGAGGCAGGGCCGTGCGGCTGGCCGTCGGTGTCGGCCAGGACATGGACGAGGAGGCCTTCGACGTCCTGCGGGCCTTCATCGACGATCCCGTGATCCAGCCCGTCCGCGCCGACGAGGCGCACCTGCTGTCCCGGTACTTCTCCTGGGTGACCATGAGCGTCACCGCGAGAGCGCGCAGCACCCGCCCGAACGACACGTCTCATATGTCCTTCGACGAGCTTGAGGATCTGCTGGGCTGAGACGGACGGAGACGTCGGCGAAATGCGCGTGGTAAAGGACGAGCACGGACGTCCGCTCCAACTGACGCGCCTGCTGGGAACCGGTGGGCAGGGCGAGGTCTGGGCGGCCGGCGACCGTGTCGCCGTCAAGGTGCTCCGAGTCCGGACGCGGCGGTCCGGGGAGCGGCTGCGGCAGCGGCTCCGAACCGTGAAAAGGCTCGACCTCGACGGGCTCGCCATATCCCGTCCGCTGGCCATGCTCGCGGAGCCGGACGTGGGCTACACGATGGAACTGCTCGGCGACATGACCGCTCTGCGCGTCCTCGCCAATCCGCCTCCGCGGACGGATCTCGTGGACTGGTACGGGGAGACGGGCGGGCTGCGGCGCCGGCTCCGGCTGCTGGCGAGGGCCGCGGACGTCCTGGCGGCGCTGCACGCCCGGGGCATCGTCTACGGCGACCCCTCTCCCGGGAACATGATGGCCTCGGCATCCGCCGAGCACTCCCAGGTCTGGCTGGTGGACGCCGACAACCTGGAGGTCGAGTCGGTCGTCCCCGACGAGTCGTTCACGACACCCGGCTACGGCGCGCCCGAGGTGGTCGCGGGCCGCATGGGCATCTCCAGCCTCAGCGACGCCTACGCGTTCGCGGTCATCGCCTTCGAGCTGCTCGCGCTCGTGCACCCCTTCCTCGGCGACGACGTCCAGGACGGCGAGCCCGAGGACGAGGAGCGGGCGTTCGCGGGGGAGCTGCCCTGGATCGACGATCCCGGCGACGATCGCAACCGGTCGAGCTACGGGCTGCCGAGGCGGGCCGTCCTCACTCCCGGCCTCCTGGCGCTGGCGGAGCGGACCTTCGGCGCCGGGCGGTCGCGTCCGGTCGAGCGGGCGACGGTCGCCGAATGGCGCACGAAGCTCCAGACCGCCGCGGATCTCACGCTCACGTGCGCGCGCTGCCCGCAGACGTTCATCGTCGGAGCCGCCGCGTGCCCGTGGTGCGGAGCCGGAACGCCTCGGCAGCTGATGGGCCTGATGCACCTCGCCGTCCCCGGTGAGGACACGTACACCGCGCCCCGCGACGGCCTCGCGGTTCCGCCGCGCGAATGGCTGTGCGTGACCGCCCGCACCGCGCAGCTGGCGCCCGACGCCGACCAGGACCGTCCCGTCGCCTGGCTGTGGTGGGAGCCGGGCAGCAGCCTGGCCGTGCGGAACAGGGGCCGCGAACCGCTGTGGCTCAGCCGCCGCACCGGTGGTTCGCCGCGCGTCGTGGAGCCGAACGGCGAGCTGACGGTTCCGGTGTACGAGGAGGTTCCGGAGTGGAGCGTTCACTTCGGGCACCGGTCGCAGCTCCACCGGGTGCTGCGGTTCCGTCTGCTCGGAACGGGCCGGGCATGAGCGCGCCGGGCGGCCGTGGCGGCCGTGCACCCGCGCCCAGGGGAGCGTCCAGCACCGTCAACGAACCCCTGCCCGGACGTTCGGACTTCGTCTGGCTGCTCTGGGACGGAGCCCCCGACGCTCTCCGGAATCTCGGCGACGGCTGGCACGAGGTGACCCTGGCCAAGCTGCCGAGCGGCCAGGTGGTCGCCGGCGTCGACGGGATCGTCCGAGGCGGGGTCAGACCCGAGGGGCAGCAGGACCGCGAACGCCTGGCACGGGCCATCTCCAACCGGGCCCGTATAGCGGTCCTGTCGACGCACAAGGTGGAGAACGAGGGCGGGCGGCGCCGCCTCCGGCTCGGCCTGGACCTCTACACCTACGAACAGGCGGATCCGCTGGAACCGCAGTCCGTCGGTGTGGGCGACCGCGTCATGGACACGGTCGGCAAGTGGGACAGGAAGCTCCGGGACCGGCCGGAGGAGATCCTCCGGTGGCTCACCGAGCGCCTGCTGATCCCCCCGAGGGCGGGCACGGCGACCGATGCGCCCCATCGTCTGGTGGTGTCCATCGGCCTGAGCGACCCGAGCGCGCCGACCGGCTACCGCATCCACGGGCGGGGCGTGACCGGGGACGTCCGGACGGAGGGCGGCCGGCTGGTGCTGCATCGCTTGCGGCGCACCGGCGACGAGGACGGGCAGGGGCCGTTGCGGCTGACCGAGTGCCGCCTGGCCTTCACCGACGTCTCGCGGGCGAGCGAACTGCGCGCCGAGATGAAGCACCAGCTCAACCGGCTGGCCACCGGTCAGGGCTTCCTCGCCATGTGGCACGAGTACAACCGGCTCGAAACCCGCTTCGTCCGCCGGCAGGTGCGCGACATCGGATTCGGGCGCTACACCGAGCGCGAACCGCTCGGCGACGGCGTGTACCGGTTCCGGCTCGACGGGGCGTCCCACGTCGACGACCAGGAGCTGACGCTGACGGAACGCGCACGGCGCAACCTCGACGCGCGCGAGACCCTGGAGCTGGAGGCCGCGCAGACCCTTCCCGTCGCCCTGGCCGCGGCGGACGAGGAGGACGCCTCGGCATGGGCGCTGATCGGCGACCGGCTCGGCAAGGACGTGGTCAGCGGCACCGTCGTCGCGGCCGACGTCGCGGCGGGCACGATCGACCTGAGGCTCGTGGACCTCGGACGGCGGCGGGTCTCCGGGGTGGGGCGGGACCGGACGGTCGCCCCTCCGCCCCAGGGGTTCCTCTACCGCTCGTTCCGCGGCGACCGGCGCCAGATGCAGAGGCGCAAGGACGCCTTCGACCGGATCCTCGCGGACGGGACGAGGATCCCGAACCTGCTGGCGCTGTTCGAGGGCAAGACGGTCAGCGCGGAGCCCCCCAGGAGAAGGACCAGGCCGATCTCGGACGCGGTCCGCGACTGCTTCCGGGGCGGCGAGCCCACCCCGATGCAGGAGCGGGCGCTGGAGGTGGCCCTGAACACGCCCGACATCGCGGTGATCCAGGGCCCGCCGGGCACCGGCAAGACCCAGGTGATCACCGCCCTGCAGACGCGCCTCGCCGAGGAGGGGCGCGGTTACGCGCGGCTGCGCGGCAGCATCCTGCTCACCAGCTTCCAGCACGCCGCGGTGGACGAACTGGTGGAGCGTTCGAGGGTGTTCGGCCTCCCGGCCAGCAAGGTGGACCGCGCCGGCCGCGGCACGACCGTCCAGACGGACCGGTGGCTCCAGGAGACGGTCGACTGGCTCACCGAGGAGATCAACGCCGACTCCTTCGGGCGGGCGCTCGGCCTGCTGCGGACGGTGACCGCCCGCGCGGCCGCCTATCTGCTCACGCCGACCCCGCCGGAGGAGACCGCGCGCCTGCTCGAAGAGATCGAGGAGCTCGCGGGCGAACTCCTCCCGGCCGACCTCGCCGACCGGCTGCACCGCACGCGCCTGCGGGCGCGGACCCCGTCCGGGCCCGTCCCGTTCGACCTCGACGACGACCGCGAGCTGACGATCCGGGCGCTGCGCGGCGTGCGGACCCTCGCCGAGTCGTTCGCCGACGACGGACCCGCGGCGGCGGCGAAGGCGCTGCGCCGGGTCCGCGCGCTGGACGGGCGGGACGCGGAGCGCGCGGCCGACCTGGACCTGCTGGCCAGGGCGGCCTCCTGGGACGTCGACGAGCCCGTCCCGTTCCTGGCCGAACTCGCGGAGGCGCGGGACCGGCTGCTGGAGGCGCTCCGGCCGGCGAGCGGGCCCCTGGCCCCCGTCGCCGCGGACCCCGAGGTGGAGAACCTGCTCGCCGAGATCGCCGAAGACCTCGAAGAGCGGGTGCGCGACTCCGGCGAGAGCGGTCCCCAGCTCGCCATGCTGGACTATCTCGAAGGGCTGCGGGGCGACCCGGCCGCCGTCGAGTGGACGCTGCGCGCCTACACCGCCTCCTACGCGGCCACCTGCCAGCAGGCCGCGTCCCCCACGGTCGCGGGGGCCAAGCAGGAGGCGCGGATCGAGGACGTCGTCTTCGACACCGTGATCATCGACGAGGCGGCCCGCGCCAACCCGCTCGACCTCATGATCCCGCTGATCCACGCGGGCCGGCGCATCATCCTGGTCGGCGACCACAACCAGCTGCCGCACATGCTGGAGCCGGAGGTCGAGCGGCAGGTGGAGCAGCTCGACGCGGGCGCACGGGGAAGGCTGCGCGAGAGCCTGTTCCAGCGCCTGTTCGAGAACCTGAAGGCTCCGGGCGCCTCGGTGGACCGGGTCGTCACCCTCAACGCCCAGTTCCGGATGCACCGGACGCTCGGGGAGTTCGTCAGCCGCTGCTTCTACGGCGGAATCCTCGAATCGCCGCGTCCGGACGCGGAGTTCGCGCACGCTCTGCCCGGCTACGAGGGCGTGCACGCGGCGTGGATCGACGTCCCGAACGCCCGGGGCGCCGAGTCCGGCAGGCGCAGCAAACGGCGGCGGGCCGAGGCGCGCGCCGTCGCCGACCAGCTGGAGCGACTGCTGCCCTCGGCGCCGGACCTCACCTTCGGCGTCATCTCGTTCTACTCCGACCAGGTGGACGAGATCTGGCGGGAGCTGGTGGCGCGCGAGCTCGCCCGCCGCACCGACCAGGGCTACGAGCTGGTCAAGGGGCTCCAGTACGACGCGGGCGGCCGCCGCCTGGACCGCCTGCACGTCGGGAGCGTCGACGCCTTCCAGGGCAAGGAGTTCGATGTGGTGTTCCTGTCCACGACGAGGTCGTCGCCACCGGCCGACCCCCCGGCCGCGGGCACTGCCGCCCACGACCGCTGGGTGCGGCGCCGCTACGGCCACCTCACACTGCGCAACCGGCTGTGCGTGGCGATGAGCCGGCAGAAGCGCCTGCTCGTGACCGTGGGCGACTCGGCGATGTTCGAAGGGGCCGCGGTCCCCGCGCAGGTGGAGCCGCTGGCCGAGTTCCTCCGGCTGTGCCGGTCGGGAGGTGGCCATGGCGCCGTCCTTTCCCCGTAGCGCGAGGATCGTCCAGCTGTGCCCGGCGCCGCCACGGCGCGACGAGCGGATCTGCGTCGCCTTCCCGGCGTGGGCGCATCGCGTGACCGCCCCGATCCTGCCCCGCAGGGGGCTCGACCTGTTCGAACGCGTCGTGCTGGGGCTCTGCCACGCCGGCATCCGCGAACCCGACCTGATCGCCGCCCGGATCAACCTGCATGTGCGGCTGTGCGCCCACATCATCGACCAGGCCGTCCGCCAGGGCCTGCTCGACCGGCAGGGGGAGCTGACCGAGCAGGGGAGGCTGGCGCTCCGCACGGGCAGCGTCGCCGAGGAGACGTCCTGGTCGGTGCGCTACGTCTTCCAGTCACCCGAGGCCGGCGGGGACCTGTGGCCCCGCACCGCCGAGCGGCTCGTCGACGCGCACGTCACCTGGCGGGCGCCGGGCAGGGCCGGGCTCCAGCTCGGCACCACGGGACACCCGGACCACATCGAGGCCGCGATCGTCGAGGTCGCCGACGCGGGGCCGGGAGCCGCCGTCCCCGGCCGGCCCGGCCCGGAACAGGTCGTCGAGGTCGCCCGGCTGGACCGGGACGCGCGGGAGGCCCAGCGGGTGCGCGAGTTCGAACGCGTCCAGGGCCTGGCGCCCGCGGCGCAGCCGGGCGAGGCGGCGGGCGCCCGGCCGGGGCCGGACGGGGACCGGCCGCCGGCCCTGAGCCGGATCGCCTTCATCGACGCCCCCGAGCCCGTCCTGGTCGTCGGCTTCGCCGTGGTCGACGGAAGCGGGGAGCTGGTGGCGCACGACCCCTTCGGGGTGGGGACCAGCGCCATGTTCGGCGAACTCCTGGAGCGGCGCCTGCACGACGGCGGCGCGCTCGCGGAGCGGATCCGCGGCGTGGCCCGGAGCAGGGCGGAGAACGCCGAGCGCACCTACCGCCAGGCGGAGGCGACCGCGCGCGCCCACGTCGAATCCGTGCTCGTCACCGAGTTCGGCGCGGACATCCGCGGCGACGAGGACGCGCTGGACCTCATGACCGACGTGGACCTCGCCGTCATGCTGGGCGACCAGGCCGGCGCGCTGGAGCGCGTCGTGCACGCGACGCACCGCCTGTACGAGGAGCTCTTCCGCCGCCTGGCGCGCGGCTATCCCGTGTCGGCCGGCTCCGTCCGGGCCGTCTCCTCGACCCAGGCGCTCAGACGGGCCGCCGTCGAGGAGGCCGCACACGGCATCGGATTCCAGGCCGTTCCCCGGCTCTTCGTCCAGGATCTCTGCAAGGCCGCCAGGGACGTGGAGGCCGGCAAGAACGTGACCTTGAAGGAGGTCGGCGCCCTGGCTCTCGTGGCGGCGCACAGGAACGCGGAGCATCCCTTGCACCGGCTGGCGGCGCGGCGCCCCGACCTGCTCAGCGCCCTCGCCGCGCTCGGCGCCATGCGCAACCGCGTCTCGCACGGAGGGCGCGACCCCTCCGCCGCGCAGGACGCGAAGTGGTGCCGTGAACTGGCCGCCCTCGCCGTCCCCGAACTCATCGCCCTGCAGTAACACGCATCCGTTCCGCCCCAGGAAGGACGAGTAGTCCACGATGGCCAAGAAGCGCCCCGCCCAGGCGCGTCGGCAGACGCCCCAGCGCCGGACCAGGCCCTCCGCCGCCGCCAAGCCGGTGGACCAGAAGGCGATCGAGGAGGAGGTCGAAGCGCGCCGCACCGAAGCGGTGGCCGCCGTCGGAGGTGAGGAGTCCCTGCCCGCGCCCGCCGAGCCTCCGGCCGGCGGGGTCGACGACAAGGCCGTCGCCGCCAGATGGCGGGAAGCGGCCGAGGCCGTGGCGCTGTTCGAGCAGGCCGCCGAGCGCGTGGCCGAAACGCGGCAGGCCCTGGACCGCAAGACCGGTGAAGTGGCCGAGCGGCTCGCGGCCATCGAGGAGGATGCCCGGGATCTGAAGGCGCAACGGGACCTCGTCCGGAAACGGAGCGGTGAACTCGACGATCGGGAAGAGCGGCTGATCGCCGAGGAGCGGGAGCTCGTCGCCGCCCGGGAACGCGCGAAGGAGACCGCGCTCGCCGAAGCCAGGAAGGCGCTGGAGAGCACCCGGCGGGAGGTCGAGGCCCAGCAGCGGGAGCTGGCGGAGGAACACGCCCGCACCCGGGCCGCGCTCAGCGCCGAACTGGAGGCGCAGCGCCGGGAACTGGCCGAGCGGACGGAGAGACTCACCGAGGAACGGGCGCGCCTCCGGGAGTTCGAGGTCGAGCTCAACGCCCGCGACGAGGACCTGACCGATGCGCGTGCGCTGCTGGGCGAACGCGTGGAGCACGCCGTCGCCGCGGCCGTGGAACGGGCCGAGCTGCGTTCCAGGGAACTGGAGCAGCGCTGCAGGGCCCTCCAGGAACACGCCGCCGACATGGAGAAGGAGCGCGACGAGCGGAACCGCGTCGACCGGGCCTTCGGCCACCGGTCGCCCGACGAGGTGCTGAAGGAACTGCAGGAGCTGCGCGCCCAGAACTCCGAGCTCCGCCTCCAGCGCCAGGTGCCCGAAGACGTGATGGAACGGCTCGCCAGGCTCCAGGAGGCCGAGCGCGGCTGGCGCGAGGAGCGCGCGGTCCTCATCGCCGACAACGAGCGGTTGCGGCGGCAGCTCACCGGCCATCAGATCACCGCCCTGGAACTCGAACGGCTCAAGGTCACCAAGGAGGCCATGGAGGCCTCGGTCGACGCCTACCGCGTCCGCGTCCAGGAACTGCACCAGGACATCCAGAGCCTGACGGCCCGGAAGGAGGGCGAGTCGCCCTTCCCCGAATGCCACGCGATGGACACGCGGTACAACGAGAAGCGCGACGACCTTCTGGGCCGGGTCCCGCCACTGGACAACTTCGTCTACTGGCTCCGGAACTTCGTCGCCCAGCAGTACCGCATGTTCTACGCCGAGGAGGACCTGGTCCTCTTCCTCGGAGGGCTGGCCGCGTCGCGGCTGCACCTCCTCCAGGGGATCAGCGGCATCGGCAAGACGCAGCTTCCGATCGTCTTCGCCAAGGCCCTCCAGGCGGAGACCGCCCTCGTCCCTGTGAGCGCCGACTGGCGCACCCCGCAGGATCTCGTCGGGTACTTCAACGCCTTCGAGCGCAGGTTCTACGAGTCGCCCTTCACCCAGGCGCTCTACCAGGCAGGATGCCCCGCCCACGCCGACCGTCCGTTCTTCGTCGTGCTGGACGAGATGAACCTGTCGCACCCGGAGCAGTACTTCAGCGAGGTCCTGTACCAGATAGGGCAGACGAGGAAGCCGGACGGCGCCCCGCCCAGCCTGGAGCTGATGACGACCGAGGTCCGGCCGGCCCCCCGCGGGCTCGTGGACGGCCGCAAGCTCGTCATCCCGCCGAACGTGTGGTTCGTCGGCACGGCCAACCATGACGAGACGACGGTGGCCTTCGCCGACAAGACCTACGACCGGTCGCACGTGCTGGAACTGCCCGCCCGTCCCCGGACGTTCGAGCCCGAGCCGGTCCCGCCGCTGCCGGCTCCGCTGGCGCTCGGTGCCCTCGAAGCGGCCTTCGAGCGCGCCCGCCGGACGCATGCGGAGGCCGCGCGGAGCGTGTCCGCCTTCCTGGACGGTGAGCTGCGGGACCGCCTCTTCCGCGATTTCCGGATCTCGTCGGGGTCCCGCACCGCGAAGTACCTGGAGGCCTTCGTCCCGGTCGTGTGCGCGGCGGGCGGCAGCCAGGGGCAGGCGGCCGACCATGCCTTCGCGACCCGCGTCCTCCGCAAGCTCCGCGGCCGGTTCGAGATCCCGTTCGACCTGATCCAGGCACTCCGCGACGACCTGCCCGACCTCTGGAAGCCGTTCGGCACCGTCCCGTCCAGGTCACTCGAACGGCTCGACGAGGAGATCCATCTGCGGAGAGGCGTCTGACATGCCGGCGCGGATCTGGGACCGGCTGCTGGGACGCGAGGTGGAGCGGCCGCCCGGCGGGCGCATGCCCCTCGGCAGGCTGTTCTTCGCGCCCGGCGACCGCCTCCTCTTCCTGAACGCGACGGCGGTGCGCCCGGGCCGCTATCTCGCCGCGAACGGGACGTGGACGCTGTGGGACGAGACGCGGCGCCACCGCGACGAAGGCGACTTCGGGCACCACGCCATGCCCGACGACATCACGACCTACATCGTCACGGCCATCGGCAGGAGGCTCGGCTCGCTGGTCGCGCGGGACGTCACCGCTGAGGACTGGCTGTCGGAGACTCCGCTGATGGGCGGGGCCGACATGGACGAGCGGCTGCGGCCCCGCGAGATCGACGAGGTGATCGAGCGCTGCCTCCCGCACCTGCGCGCGGCGTGCCATCTGCCCGTGGCCAGACTCCGGGCGGTGAACCGGCTGGTTCCGGCCTCGCGGGTACGGCGCGTCACTCCCGCCGCCATCACCCGGCTCACCGCTCGCAGCGAGGACTGGGCGGCGCTGCGTCCCAACGGCATCCGCCCTGCGCGCCTCCTCGACCCCGCGCGCGAGACGGATCTGGACTTCTACGAGAACCGGGTGCTCGCCAGGCTGGTCGACCGTCTCTGGGACCACGTGCAGGGACGGCTGGCCGAGGTCGAACGGATCGAGGCCATGCTCGACGACGTGAGCACCTACGCGGAGGACGCGAGCGGCCGCCCGTGGCGGGTGAGCCAGTACATGTTCCTCCTCATCGAGGGGCTCGTCGAGAGCAGCACCCGGCGCACCAGGGCCAGGCAACTGCGTGAGGATCTGGAGAGGCTGCGCAACGCACTGGTCGAACTTCGCGGGCCGACGATCCTGCCGGGGGTCCACCGTCACACCGATGTCGGCACCGTCCTGCGCAGCACCAACGTCTTCACGAACGACGACAGGTACAGGCGGGCCGCGGAGCTCTGGCGGGCATGGGTCGCCGACAGGAGCGGGAACGGGGCGTCCGGGCCGTCCAACGACCGGATCCAGGAGTGGTGTGAATCATTCACGCTCTACACCGGCCTCCTTCTCACGCATGCGTTGGCGCAGTTGGACCTGGTTCCGGAGGGCCCGTTCAAGCCCGGCGGAGAAGTCCGGTGCGCCGGCCGGCACCGGGAGGCCGTCAGCCTTCGATGGGAGCAGACAGGAACCTTCGTGCTGCGCTGCGGAGGCGAGGCCGTCCTGCGCGTCGTTCCGGTGGCGCACGCGCTCGTCGCTTCGGAGCAGCCGGGCCGGACGGCCCAGGAGATCGACGCGCTCGCCGCCGCGGCCGCGACCGACCCGCGCACGCTGATCGTCTACCCCGGGCAGCGGGAGAAGCGCGAGAAGCTGCCCCTCCCCATCCGGCTCAGGACGTTCCAGGGCTGCGAGGCGCCCGCTCCCTCCGGCGGCGGTCGAGCGCTGTCGCTCCTCCCGGTGTCGCCGTTGGAGATCGACAGCGTGACCCGGCTGGCCCGCAGCCTGCGCTGGGCTCTCGCCCAGCACCTGTTCGAGAGGTATCCGAGCCGCATCGACTGCCCCGGCCGCGATGCGGACGCCATCGCGGACGGGACGGACTGGATCGCCACCGGCACGAACGGCCTCACCATCGTGAGACCGCCCGCCCCCCATGAGCTCGCCGCGGTGCTACGCCGGATCGGGACACTCGGTCATCGCACCGCCCAGTTCATGCAACGCGGTGACAACGCCGAACTGGTCGACCGGTTGCGGGATGAGGTGAGGGCCGCCGCGGAGAGCCTGGCGGAACTCGCCCGGTGCCCCCTGTGCCGGAACGCCTCAAGCGACCCCTCCCGAACCTTCCAGGCGCGGGACAGGTCCACGTTCCGCAGCACATGCGACGTCTGCAAGGCGACCTGGGAACTGAGGCGGTGCGGTTCGTGCGAGCGCCGCTACCCCGTGCTGAACGGCAACGGCCGGGACGATGTGACGACCCTGGAAACCGACGGGGACACCATGGACCACAGATTCGGCAGTGAGGCCCTCAGCGCCCACTGCTGGGTGAGAACCACGGTGGCCTACTGCCCGCACTGCGGCGAATGCAGCGAGGCGAGAACTCTCAAGAACCTCCGATGCGAACGCTGCGTCGGTGACAGTCGGTAAATGCGGGGTCATTCCGTGCCGCCCTGCCGGATGCCCCGGACGAGCCGGGGAAGGATGGGGGAGAGCGCGTTTCCGGGGAGGGACTGTGGCTGCCCAGGAGGACGCAGAGCAATACGAGCTGGTCGTCGAGGCGGCGGGCAGGCTCTTCGTGCAGCTCGGATACGACGGGACCTCGCTGCAGATGATCGGCGAGGTCGCCGGGATGAGCGCGCAGGAGGTCAGCCGCCTGGCGCAGGACAAGCGGCATGTCTACCTGGAGGTGATGACCCGGTACGCCAACGCCGAGTCCGCGCACATGAGGGCCGTGATGGCGCGCGTCCCGCCCGACGTCTCCGGTCTGCAGGCGCTGGTGGACGGCTACCTGGACTACTCGGTGGCCCATCCGGAGCTGCGGGCCCTGTGGGTGCACCGCTGGCTCAACGACGCGGCCGACGTGCAGGACGTCGAGAAACTGTACCGGCCGTTGATCGCCGCCGTGGTCGAGATGTTCCGGGGCGCGGTCCGTGCCGACTACGACCTCGAACTCGGCCTCTGGAACATCATCTGGATCGTGAACGGGTTCATCCACGTGGGCGTCGTCGACGCGGAGGGGATCCGCCGCTTCGCGGACCACCCCCCGACCCTCCGCCGCTTCCGCGAGTACATGCACGACATGCTGGAGCGCAGCGCCCTCTGAGAGCCGGTACCGTTCGCGCGTCCTTCGCCGCCGTAGCGGCTTCAGGCGGCGTGGAGCCGCTGGTCGTGGCCGGTGAGGATGCGCACTTCGCTGATCAGGCGCGTGATGAGAGGCTGCGGCGCCCGGTCGTTCCACACCACGGCGAGGTCGAAGTTCCCGCCGTCGGTGACCGGTATCCACCGCAGGCCGCCGGCGGGCAGCAGCGTCTCCAGCGGTCGCGGGGGGAGCCAGATGCCGCGGCGGCGGGCGACCTCCAGGAGGCAGTCCTCCACGCTGGGCACCATCGGGCCGCGTGGCGCGGGACCGCCGCCGGGGCGGGGATCCATGATCCAGAACCGTTCGGCTTCCGGAGACGTGAGGACATCTGGACGCACGACAGGATCGTCTGCCAGGTCGGCGAGGGTCACGGTCGAGCGGTCCGCCAGGGGGTGGCGGTCGGACAGCACCACGGCCCGGGGATCGCTGCGCACGACGGCGTGGTGCAGCCCGACGTCACCGACCGGCAGCCACATGAAGGCCGCGTCGGCCTGCCCGTCGTCGAGGAGTTCGAGCTCGTGTCTCGGGTGCCGCGCGCCTTTCAGCGTCACTCGCAGGCCGGGAACCGCCTCCTCAAGGGCCTCGGCCGTATCGACGGCGAACAGTGAGGTGGCGGCGGGGCAGCAGGCGAGGCGGAGGGTCCCGGCCTGGGAGCCGGCCACGGCGCGTACCCGTTCGGCCAGGCTGTCGACGTCGTGGACGACGGCCGCGCCCCCCGCCGCGAGTTCCTCCCCGGCGGGGGTGAGCAGAACGCCTCGCGAGGTCCGCACCAGCAGGACCACGCCGAGGGAACGTTCCAAGTTGCGCACGTGCGTGGACACCGCCTGCTGCGTCAGGTGGAGCGCCGCTCCCGCGCCGGTCATGGACCGCTCCCGGGCCACGGCCAGGAACGAACGCAGATGCCGGAGATCGATGTCGCCCACGACGCCCAAGATAGCGGGCACAGTGCGCGCTGTGCCCGCCACAACACATCGTTGTTTCCCCGGCGGGACTGCGGCGTCCAGACTCGCACCGGCGGCCGGAACGCCCACCGCGCGGACGTCGCGGGACGCAGGCGGTCCGACGGGCGATCGCCGACGCGGTCGCGCCTTCGGACGGAAACCGCCGGACCGAGTTCAACGAGATGACAGGGAGCACGAGTGAGCACGATCGGCCGTCCCGGCCTCGAAGCGGAGATGCTTCGTCTCATCGACGGCCAGGCCGTGGTCGAGGTGTGCACGCGCATGGCGTGGCACGCCGACCGACGCGAGTGGGAAGCGCTGAAAGGCGTGTTCGCCGACGAGGTGCGTCTGGACTACACGAGCCTGAACGGCGGCGAACCGGCCGTGCTGTCGCCCCAGCAGATCGCGGATGCCTGGTCCCAGGTGCTGGGCGGGTTCGACGCCACGCAGCACCTGGTCGCCGGCCACCAGGTGTCGATCGAGGACGACACCGCGGTGTGCACCGCGTCCTTCCAGGCCACCCACCGGCTGGCGAACCCGTTCGGTGCGCCGCTGTGGACGCTCGGCGGCGCCTACCGGTTCGACCTGGTCCGCGCCGACGGCGGATGGAAGATCTGCGGAGTCGTGATGACGGCGACCTGGGCGGACGGCAACAGGGAGCTGATGGCCCTGGCGGCGAAGGCGGCCGGATGAGCCCGGGGCGCGGCTCCGTCCCGCCGGATCGTCCAGCCGCACTCCCCCCTTCCACGCCGAACACCGATCAAGAAAAGGACCGTTCGTGACGACCCAGCAGAAGGTCACCTTCCCCAGCGGTGACGCCGCCCTGACCGGCAACCTGTTCCTGCCCGACACCGACGGCCCGGCTCCGGGCATCGTGGTGGCCGGGACCTGGACCAGCGTCAAGGAACTGATGGCCGACCGGTACGCCGAACGGCTGGCCGACCGCGGATACGCCGCACTGTCGTTCGACTTCACAGGATTCGGCGAGTCCGGAGGCGAACCGCGCGACGTGGAGGACCCGGCGCGCAAGGTCCGCGACATCCACCACGCGGTGACGTTCCTCGCGGCCCACCCGGCGATCGACGGTGCCAGGCTGGGCGCTCTGGGGATCTGTGCCGCCGCGATGTACATGGCCGACAACACCGCCCACGACTCCCGCGTCGGCTCCCTCGCCCTGGTCGCGCCGTGGCTCCATGACGCCGCCATCTGCGAGGCCGCCTACGGGGGCGCGGACGCGGTCGCCCAGAAGATCAAGATGGCCCGGGAGGCCCGCGCGCGGTTCGCGGAGACCGGCGAGATCGAGTACGTCCCGGTGGTCAGCGCCACCGACCCGAGCGCGGCCATGCCCTACGACATCGACTTCTACCTCAACCCCGCCCGGGGCGGCATCCCCGCCTGGCCCAACCGCTTCGCCGTGATGGCCTGGGAGGACTGGCTCACCTACGACTCCATCGCGCTGGCGCCGCGGATCAGCCGGCCCACCCTGCTCGTCCACAGCGAGGACGCCGCCATCCCCGACGGCGCCCGCCGCTTCCACGCCGGGCTCGCCGGCCCCAAGGACATCCTGTGGGCGGAGGGCACTCAGTTCGACTTCTACGACCAGGACCCGCAGGTCACGCTCGCCAGCGACACCGTCGCCGCCCACTTCGGAAGGACCCTGCGATGATCCTCGTCACCGGAGCCACCGGGAACGTCGGCGGCGAGGTCGTCCAGGCACTCGTCCGTGCCGGGCAGCCGGTCCGCGCGCTGGTGCGCGAACCCGCCGGCCTGGCGGTCGAGCAGGCCGTCGGCGACCTGAACGACCCCGGCTCGCTCGCCCCCGCCCTCGACGGCGTCCGCGGGGTGTTCCTGCTGCCCGGCTACCGCGACATGGCGGGCCTGCTCACCTCGATGAGGCGGGCGGGGGTGGAACGGGTGGTGCTGCTTTCCAGCCTGGCGACCATCGCCACCGACACCCGCAACGCCGTCTCCGAGTTCATGATCGACTCCGAGACGGCGGTCCGCGAGTCCGGGCTCGCCTGGACGTTCCTGCGCCCCAACGCGTTCATGTCCAACGCCCTGCGCTGGCTCCCCCAGCTGCGCGAAGGCGACGTCGTCAAGGACGCCTTCGGCGACGTGCCGCTCGCGTCCACCGACCCGTACGACATCGCCGCCGTGGCCGTCCGCGCGCTGCTCGACCCCGGCCACGAGGGGCAGGCCTACCCGCTGAGCGGCCCGGAACGGCTCCTGCCCGCCGAGCGCCTGGCCGTCCTGGCCGAGGTGCTCGACCGCGACCTGCGGTTCCACGCCCTGACGGACGAAGAAGCGCGCGCCGACATGGCCGGACGCATTCCGGAGGAGTACATCCACGCGTTCTTCAGCTTCTACAGCGACGGAACCCTGGACGAATCCCAGATCTACCCCACCGTGGAAAAGGTGACCGGGCATCCTCCCCGCACCTTCAAACAATGGGCAGACGCCCACGCGGACGACTTCCGCTGAAATCCTTCCCCCTTACGAAAGCTCCAGATGAACCAGAGACTGCGGCGCCTTCTCGCCGCAAGCTCCGCCGTATGCGCGATCGCATGGTCGGCGGGCTGCTCGAACGACGACAAACCCAAAGCACCGCAGGCGCAGCCGGGGCGTTTCGCGTCCCCCAACCCCGGCTCCGTCAACACCTACTGGATCCAGGCACCTGAGGGCCTGGTCCTGGTCGACACCCTGCGCACGCCGGCCGACGCCCGCAAGGCGATCGCAGAGATCAAAAAGACCGGCAAGCCCGTCGCGGCCATTCTGCTGACCCACTCCCACCCCGACCATGTAGGCGGCGCGGGCGCATTCCACGAGGCCTTCCCCAAGGCCCCTGTCCACGCGTCCGCGGCGACCGACAAGGCGATGCGGGAGGACAGGCGCGGCTTCTACCCCCTGGCCCGTTCGGCGAACCCCGCCTTTCCCGCCAAGGTCGCCTACGCCGACCGGACCTTCCCGGACGGCTCACCGTTGCAGGTCGGCGGCCTCCGCTTCGAAACCGCCACCTTCGCCGAGGGCGAGTCCGACACCGCGACCGTCTACTACCGCCCCGACACCGGCGCCCTGTTCTCCGGCGACCTGGCCACCGGCAAAGTCACCCCCGCACTGATCGAAGGCAACAGCTGCGGCTGGCTCCAGATCCTCGACCAGCTGGGCAAGCGCTTCCCCGCCGCCAAGACGATCTACCCCGGGCACGGAGCCCCCGGCCCGACCACGACACTCATCGACGAGCAGCGCCGGTACCTCCAGCGGATCCGCGGCCTCGTCCGCCCCGCCGTCGCCCCGAACTCGCCCGAGGGCACAACGGTCACCCCCGGCGAACAGAAAACGATCACCACCGAGATGGACCGCACCTACCCCGGCCGGCCACCGGTCGCGGACCTTCCGACCATCGTGCAGGAGAACATCAAAGCCGTAGCGCGAGAACTCTCCGCCGAAGACCCCGCGAAGACTCCCGCCGCCTGCTCGGACAAGCCGCGGGAAGGCACCTTGCCGGCGCCGGCGAGCACCTACGTCGGCGCGGTCGACGGCGGGGACCTCGACGCGCTGGCGGGAGCGTTCGCCCCGGACGCGGAAGTCGTCGACGTCGGGCGGCGCATCCAGGGCCGCGCCGCGATCCGCGCCTGGGCCGAGGACGAGGTCATCGGCGGGAAACTGACCGTGACCAAGATCGTGGAGAACCGGCCCGGATACCAGCGCCTCCTCGTGCACTTCGCCCCCGGCGGCACCGGCGGATTCGACGCCTACTACGCCTTCACCGTCGATGGCCCGTTCATCACCAAGGCCGAACTCACCTACGCCAACTGATCGGGCGACCCCCATTGACTTCCGTGACCGCAAGGCGCCGCTCAGGCCAGAGACACGCGCTGGTCGCCTGCATTCTGTCGTCATCGCTGGTGGGGATGGACGGCATGATGACCCCGGTCGCCCTGCCCGACATCGCCGACGACCTGAACGCCGGGCTCGCGGTGCAGCAGTGGGTGGTCGCCGCCTTCCTGCTCGCCCTCGGCAGCCTGCTCCTGGTCGGCGGCGCGCTGGGCGACGTCTTCGACCGATGGCGGATCTTCGCGGCGGGCACCGCGGCCTTCGGCGCGTCCGCCCTGCTGGTGGCGCTGGCGCCCTCCGCGCCGCTCCTGGTCGGCGGCCGGCTCCTGCAGGGCGCCGCCGCGGCCCTGGTGGTCCCCGGCGCGCTGGCCGTGATCACCACGACCTTCGAGGGGGACGAGCGGTCCCGGGCGATCGGTTCGTGGACCGCGTGGAGCGGCCTCTCCGTGGTCGCGGGGCCGCTCGTCGGCGGGGTGCTCGTGGACGCGGTGTCGTGGCGGGCCGTCTATGGCGCACTGGTGCCGATGGCCGCCGTCACCCTGCTCTTCATCCTCCGCGCGACACCGCGCGGAGCCCGGGAGAGCAAGGGGGGACGCGTCGACTGGCAGGGCGCCCTCCTCGCCGTCCCCGCAGTGGGCGGCCCGGTGTTCGCCCTGATCCAGGGGCCCGAGACCGGGTGGGGCCGCCCGGCGGTCGTCGGCGCCCTGGCCGCCGGCGGAGCGGCGATCGCCGGTCTCGCCTGGTGGGAACGGCGGACTCCCGACCCCTTGCTGCCCGTGCGCCTGCTGCGCGTCCCGGCGTTCTCGACCCTCAACGTCATCACGCTGATCCTCTACGGCGCCCTCATCTCGTCCGGCTTCTACACCGTCCTGTTCCTGCAGCAGACCGCCGGCTACCCGCCGGCGGCCGCGGGGCTGGCCGCGGCCGTCCCGGTCATGGTTCTGCTGGCGCTCTCCCGCCGGTTCGGCGCCCTGGCGGACCGGTACGGACCCCGATGGTTCATCGCCGGGGGCGCGCTCGTCGCCGCCGCCGGAATCCTGCTGATGCTGCGGACGGACGCCGAAGCCGACCTCCTCACCGTCGTCCTCCCGTCGGTGCTGGTCCACGGCGCGGGGCTGGCGATGCTGGTCGCGCCGCTGACCTCGACCGTCCTGAGCGCCGCCCCCGACGGCCTCGCGGGCGCCGCCTCAGGCGTGAACAACGCCGTGGCGCGGATCGGGAGCCTCCTCGGGACGGTCGCGGTGGGGATCATGGTCTCCGCGTCCTTTCCGGCGGCGCTGGACGGCCGGGAC
The DNA here is from genome assembly GCF_040674655.1 of Actinomadura sp. NPDC049753. Lineage (NCBI taxonomy): Bacteria > Bacillati > Actinomycetota > Actinomycetes > Streptosporangiales > Thermomonosporaceae > Actinomadura > Actinomadura sp. NPDC049753. The sequence continues at coordinate 31,370 of NZ_JBFARL010000030.1, forward strand.
CTGCCGCCGGCCGTCGTCCGGCAGGCTCAGGACCGTCCTCTGGTCAGCACTCCTCCCGCGGGGGTCCCCGCCTCCGAGCAAGACCACGTGCGACGAGCGCTCTCCGCGGCCTCCGTGGACACCTTCCACACCGCGGTCGGCGCCATCGGGGGCCTGGCGCTCCTCGCCGCCGTGATCGGCGTCGGCGCCGCGGTCGGCACGCGCCGACCGCGGCGCCGGTTCGCGGCCGCCCGAGGACCCGGAGGTGCGTTGCACGGCGCCCACCGCGACCTGGACTGACGCCTCGGCCTCGCCCGGCTCGGCCACCGGCGGGCATCACGGTTTCGGGGGGTCGGGCTCGCCGTGGGCCCGCCACCACCCGGCGGCCGCGTCCACGGCCAGGCCGGTGGTCCAGAGGTCGGCCGGGTCGTCGGGCAGCAGGCGCTCCCGCACCGCGTCCTGCATGGGGAAGGGAAGCGTGGCGCCGGTCATGGGAATGTCGTCGTCCAGGACGTCCGCCGGGAACCTGCAGACCGCGACGGCGTCCGCCAGGCCGAAACCCGCGCGTTCCGCCAGAGCGCGAACGGTTGCGGAGGCGTCGACCGGCGCGGGGCCGCGATCGTCCAGCGACCGGAGGAGCCGGACGACGCGGTCGGCGCCGCCCCAGCAGGGGGCGGGGGGCCGGGCCGCCTCCCAGCCGGGCGGGTCGACCGGGTCGAACGTCCCGCCGGGCGCGTACTCCACGGCCGTCGCGATCCGGTCGCCTCGCCAGTAGCTCAAGATCAGCATGGCGCCGTTCGGGGTGCGCCACAGCTCCCCGGGCGCCTCCGTCTCCAGCCGCCTGTCGACCATCTGGCGTTCGGCGTTGGACTGCTCTTCGCCACCCGCCGGAGTGAGGCGGAGCACGCGGCAGGCTCCCGTCCCGTCGCCGATCGGAGCGTTGGCCCAGAGGCGCAGGACGTCGAGCACGCCTTCGCGGCGCGACTCAGACGTCCACGGCAGGACGGCCGGGAGCGCGAAACCCGCCAGGGTGTCGAGGTCGGCGCCCACGTGACCGCGGGGTGGCAGGGAGACCGCCCGCACGAGGTAGGGCTTGTCGGCCGCCGGCTCCTCGATCGCCGCCGACTCCAGCGCGCGGGCCAGAAGCCGGTGGCGCACGAGCCACCTCGTCTGCGCGGTGGTGCGCCTGAAGGGGAGACCGGCGGCCGGCGAGACCAGCGAGGGCAGTGCCGCCGGCTGGGGACGGCCCGTACGGTCGCGCAACTCGATGCCCAGGAGAAGGCACTCGACGGCCGCCCGGGTCGCTTCGAGGACGCCGTCGCGCAGCGCCGGCGCCGTCACCTCGGGCAGCACGGCCTCCAGGGCGTCGGCGGCCGCGCGCGGTCCGGTCAGCGCCGCCTCCAGCAGCCGCGCCGCGCCCTCGCGGTCGAGACGCCGCAGCGCCGCCGACCCGTCCGGGTCCACCGGGTCCCGCCGCGGCCACCAGCCGGGCGGCGGAACGAGCCCGCCCTTCGTGCTCATGACGGGCGAGAAGGGGAGCCGCGCCGTCCGGGTCCCGTCGGGGGCGGTGACCGTGATCGCACCGCGGCTCAGCCGGACATCGCTCGGCCCGGCGGCGCCCGGGAACGTCACCACGGCGGTTCCCGGCGCCTGAGGCCGGGCGGTGGCGGTGCCTGGGTCCAGGGTCAACGCGACGCTGTCGCCCGTCTGCCCCTCGACCCGGAACGTCTGCCAGACGCCGTCCTTGAGGCGTGACAGGAGGCCGGTCTTGCCGTCGTACCAGGGCAGCAGCCCTTCGGGCAGTCGGGGGAGCCTCAGCGACAGGCCGGCGTCGCCGGTGACGGACGCGTAGGCGTTCCAGGACCGTTCCGTGATGGTGAGGTAGCCGAGGTGCTGAAGGATCGTCCGGCCTGCTTTCGGAGACTTGTGTGGCTTTCCTGTGCTCGGCACGGCCAGTTCGGCGGGAATGCCGCCGCGCAGGGCCGCCAGGAGGGCGTCCACGGGGTCGGCGGGGTCGATCCCCTCGGCGAGGGTCGGCTCCAGATCGAGGTAACCACCGCGGCCGGTCAGCCGCACCAGCCGGTGCAAGGCGTTGTGCAGGAAGGGAAGGTCCGTGCGGCCCGCGTCGGCCTTCCAGCCGTCGACGGCTTCGCGCAGCACCTCCCGGGTCTCCGGCAGCTCCCAGAGCGACCTGACGGTGGCCGGGTAGTCGACGTTGCCGTAGTACCCCATGTCGCGTACGAACGCGTCCAGCAGGCTTGCGAAACGCTCGCGTCCTTCTGGCCCGGACGCCGCGTCCGCGGCGTGCGCACCGGCGTCGAAGTTCGGACCCCACCAGCGGGGCGAGTCGGTGCCCATCTCCGCCTGGGGAATGATGTGCCGGTGGTCGGGAGGCGGAAGCGCCGGGTCCGTCTCCTCGCCGAACACCACCTCGGCCTCCGGGAACAGCCGATCCCCGGCCTGGTCGGCGAGCTCCAACAGGACGGCGGCCGCGCAGCCCCGTCCCTCGTCGCCGAACCAGTGCGCCGACAGATGCACCCCCGCCCCGCTCTCGGCCAGGCATTCGAGCCACATCTGCCGGATCTCCTCGGCGACCTCTGCGCCGCTCTCCTCCTCGTGGTGGCCGAGGTCGGGTTCGGCGGCGATCAGCCGCTCCATCAGGGAGACGTCGCGCCCGGCCACCGCGGCGAGCGGCTCACGGGCGGCCGCCCAGACCTGGTGGGACGCGATGGGCATGAGCCCGGCGCGCAGCAGCCGCTCGGCCAGGAACTCCTCCTCGTCCCGCTTCTTGATCTTCGCGCCGCGGGCCAGCGCGCGCAGGTCGGGAAAGATCCGGGCGTACGGGATGACCCCGGCGTCGAACCCCGCGCAGACGAGCTCCCGGAAGCGGGCGTGCGCCTCCTCTCCCGGCAACTCGGCGGCCAGCGTCTTGGCGTAGTCGCGCAGCGCGGCCGGCCCGACGCCGCCCGCGGGCACCAGTTCGAGGAAGACGGCGTGGACCCGGTCGAGGTCGATCAGCGCGGGATGGTCCTTCTCGACCTTGCGCGCCTGGCCGAACGCCCAGAACGCGAGCTCCCTCTCTCCCGCCCGCACCAGCTCCCGGCAGGCGTGCTCGAAGAACGGTGCCAGCTCGGCGGCGGGGAGCGGGTCCGCGGCCTTGGTCAGCATCTTCTTGGCGCCCTTGGGCCCGGCGGCGGCGAGCTCCGCCGGTGCCGGCAGCTGCGGAAACCGAGTCATCTCGTCCCTTCGTCCCTGATCTCCTGAACGACCACGAACCCTGCGACGATCAGCCCGCGTGATCGGTTCCGCGCGCCGCGAGACGGCACACGCTCTGCGGAGGACCCGCACGGCGGTCCGCCCCGGCCGGGCGCGTTCGGATCAGTGGACGCGAAGGAGAACGCTCCAGGTGTCGGGACCGATGATCCCGTCCGTCTCGATCTTCGCCCATTTCTGGACCGCGCGGACGGCCCTGTCCATGGTGGCGTCGAAGTCGCGGTCCATGCGGGTCCCGACCTCGGGATGGCTGCGCGCGAGAAGCAGGCCGCGCGCGGTCTGCACCGCCTCGTTCGAGCCCTTCGCGCCCTTGGAGATCGTGGGCAGGTCCTTCACGGCGTCCTCCGTCCAGCCGCTCGCGTAAGCGGGCCGTCCATAGCCGGCGATGACGCCGGCCGCGCGGACGCGGCGCCTCACCGCGTCGCCGGTGTTGGCCTCGATCGTCTGGAGCCGTCCCCCTCCGAGGACCTTCTCCACGACGCCGACATGGTCGACCGAGCCGCCGCGGTCGCTTCCACCCCAGTCGAAGAAGACGATGTCGCCGGGCCTGGCCCGGTCGACCGCGGAGCGGGTGCCGGCGCGCCATCGACCGGCCTTCTTGAAGTCGTCGACGTGCCACACGGTGTAGGCGCGGTCTCCGCCCGGCAGCACCGCCGCGGCGTTGCCGGAGTGCCGGGCCCAGTAGGTGACGGCCATGTCGCACCAGGCCGCGCGCAGGTACTCCTTCCCGTTCCGGGCCGCGTACTCCCGCGTGATGGGGTTCGGGCGCCCCGACATCCCCAGTGACCTGCGCGCCGCCGTGATGATCTTCGCGGCGCTCATGCCCGGCCCTCCTCACCGTTCTCGTCCGGCCCGCGGAAGATCCCGCCGGCGTCGGGCTCGCCGTACAGCGCACGCAGGACCTGCGTCTCGTCGGTCTCGGTCGCCCTGTGCACGCCGGGGTGCACATCCACCTCGTCCATGCGGTCGGCTTCAGCCATCGGTCTCCCTCATCCGTTGAGCGGTTTCTTCGCGGGGAACGCATGCTCCGCGGGGGAGAGCGGGCGTCCGGTGCCGGGCCGGGTCAGGTGCGGTCCTGGGCGATCGTCCATCGGCCTGACAACGCCCGCGGGGCGGGCCGGTCCTCGGCGTTTCCGCCTGCGGGGAACGCCGCGACCGAGACGTACACGTGCTGGCCCTTGCGGAGCCCCTTGGGCATGGCGCCGGTGGCGAACTGGTCGCCGCCGGTCGCCTTGGCGTCGGCGCGGACCTCGGTCCATGATCCGGCGGACTTTCCGTCCTTCCAGTCGTGCACCTCGAACCGCAGCCGGTATTCGTCGCCCTCGCCGAGGCCTCCGATGCGGACGACGGTGTCGATGTCCGCCCATGTCGAAGCGGGAGCGACGTAGCCGGGATAGCCGTCGGGGTGGTCCTTGTCGGGTTCGGAATGGGACTTGGCCGGGTCGGCGTGGGTGATGTCCCAGGTGAGGCGGGTGAACCGCCCCCATGCGAGATTCTGGGGCCTGGATTTGCCGTAGCTGCTGCGGATGGGCACTTCGTCCCCCTGGCGCGGCCCGAGGGCCAGCTTCCTCAGTTCCGCGAGCGAGCCGCGGAAGGCGTTGACGTCGCAGCGGCCCGGGATGCTCGGCACCTCTGCGCTGGACGAGTACTGCAGGATCGAGATGGGCTCCCCGCCGAACTGGACCCACCACGAGGAGGGGACCTTCCTGTAGAGGGCGGCCGGCGTGCCGGAGCCGGAGACGTACCGCGACTGCCAGATCGTGTCGAAGAAGCTGAGGTCGGGCCTGCCGTGGGCCTCCCAGTACCAGCGCGGGAAGTAGCCGATGACGGGGTGGCCGCCGGTGCGGTCCTTGAACTCGGCCACCCAGTCCCTGGCCGTGGTCGCGTTGGCGCCGGACGCCTCGATGTCGAGCGCGACCGCGAAGCGGGCGACATCGCCGGCCTTGGCGAGGAAGTAGCGGGCCTGCGCGGCGCCCCTCTCCCCGTGCAGGAAGTGATACGCCCCCGGCACGAAGCCCGCGCCCAGGGCGAGCATTCCCGCTCGGTTGTGCCCCCAGGTGGGGTTGGTGTAGTCGGTGTTCTCGGTGACCTTCGAGAATCCGAAGCGGATGCCTGACCGGTGCACCACCGGCCAATTCGGAGTGCCCTGGTAGCTGGCCACATCGACCCCGTACAGCAACACTGCCTCCTTTCTGGGCGGGCGGCATGCCGACGCCGCCCCGCGGGCATGTGCGAATCGGGAGTATGGGGGGCGCTCGATTACATGACGCGGCACGTGGAGATGGCCGCGAGTTCGGCCTCCTCAGCGAGGAATGCGTGGTCGCCGGCCGGTGAAGTCACGCGTATACGCAGGCCGACGCTGATTCGAGTAAAATGCCGATCGCCCTTGCGAGCGCCACGCAGAAGCACGGTGTCGCGCGCTGCGGTAGTGGGCGCTGGAATCCGCGCGTGGATGACGGCATCAGCGTCCCTTCTCGATCAGAGTACAAAGTCGGTGTAATCGCTGTAGTAGGTCTGCGACGTGTCTTTGGCCGCCGCGATCCATGCCGAGACTTTCCCGGGCGTCGGGGACGAGATGGGGCCGGTCGTGTCGAACCAGCATGCGAACGCACACCTCGTGTGCTCGCCCCCGCCCGGCGTCGTCGTCAGGTAGGCGACCTGGTCCTTCAACCAGGTCACGCTCTTCGTGCCGGTTCTGCCATAACCGATCTCTGGCACCGCCCACGGGATTCCCTTGGACCGGGCGAACTTCACGGCGGGCCCCCACAGGGTGCGGCCGCTGCCGACATGGGAGTAGCCGTCCACGCCGAGGACGTCCACAAGCCCGTCGCCTGGCCAGGTGTCGGCATAGGTGCTGCCCGCCTTGGGGGAGGTGCCCGACCAGGCGGTGAGGATCTGGATTGTGTGCAGGTGCGTCCAGCCCTCCGACTGCACCTGCCGCACCCGTTCGCAGAAGCGCTTCAGAGCCGCCGTGTACGTCGCGAGACGGAAGGCGCCGTTACGAATCTTGCCGTCGCCCTCATGCCAGATCGACACGAACGCGAGGTGGCTCTTGGGGATTGACCGCAGGAACCTCAGCGTCTGCGCGTCGAGGCTCCCGCCGGCCATCGCGGTGATCGACGGTTTCCCACTCCAGCAGCTGGCCCGCTTCCCCACATCCACGCCGCCGGTGCTCTGCGCCCAGGACGCGGGCATGCCCGAGGCAGCGGGCTGGTAGGAGCGGCGAATGGTCAGCGGCCCGTAGGAGGCGTCCTTCGCGGCGAAGTCGGAGCCGGACAAGTTCTGGGGGCACGTCCCCCACAGGATCGCGTTACGGTTCTCCACCACTGGACTGCCTCCGCCTTCACCGGTCGGCCCGCCGCCGAGCGGGCCGGGAGTTGATCGCACCGGGGTCGCCGGTGAGCCTGGGGAACCCGATGCTGCGCGGCGCACCACGGCTTCGCGTGCTCCACCTTCAGCGCCGCGGCCGGGATCGTCCTAGTAGTTCCCTAACGTAATTCTTGCAGCAGTCGGCGAGACGAAATAGAGATGATTCCGAGAGTATTTCGTCCTGTCGAGCAAGGGATATGTGTCGATTGAATCCTGCGTCGAACGTCGAGTGCGCTGGCGGCGGCATGGGGAATACCTGAAGCGTTCTCAAGGGCTGCCCTGAAGGGGATGGCGTGACGAATGAGGTGGCTATTAGATCGGGCAATATCCGCTTTTATAGGGAAATAGGGCCTTTGGTTTACCGGGGAGGCGCGCCAGGGTGATCGGTATGGCACGCCGCGTCACATCCCTGGCTGGTCGGCGAGGGTGAGCTGCACTGATACGGATTTCAATATCAATCGCTGATTGATATCCATATTGGACAAGCCGGGTCGTCTGCTGATCGAGTAAGCCGCATGATCAACCTTTCCTCCCGCACCGCTCGCGTCCGGCTGGGCGCCACCGCGCTCGCCGCGCTCACCCTCTTCGGCGCCTCCGCGTGCGGCGCGACCGCCCACGACACCGCCCCGCGCGCCGCCGCCGTCGCCGCGGCCGATCAGATCCGGCCCGGCGTCGTCGAGCGCGACGATCTGCGGGCCGTCTTCGACGCGGCGGGCGTGCACGGCTCGTTCGCCCTGCTGGACGTGAAGACCCGCTCCACGACCGTGGTGGACCGGCGCCTCGCCGAGACGCCGCTGGTGCCCGCTTCCAGCTTCAAGGTCCCGCACGCGCTGGTCGCGCTGGAGACCGGCGCGGTCAAGAGCCCCGACGAGGTGATCCCCTGGGACGGGACGCCGCAGCCGTTCCCCGAGTGGGAGCAGGACATGACGATGCGGGAGGCCGTCCGCATCTCCAACGCCGCGGCGTTCCAGGTGATCGCCCGTCGTGTCGGGCTCCAGCGGGAGAGGCAGTGGCTGCACCGGCTCGGGTACGGCAACCGCCAGACCGGGACCACGGTGGACCGGTTCTGGCTGGACGGCCCGCTGAAGATCTCGGCGGTGGAGCAGACCCGGTTCATGGAGCGGCTCGCGGCCGAGCGCCTGCCCGCTTCGCGTGCGAACCAGCGCACCGTCCGCGACCTCATCAAGCAGGAGGAGAAGGACGGGTACACGCTGTACGCCAAGTCGGGCTGGCAGAACGCCCCCGACCCCGGCACCGGCTGGTGGGTCGGGTGGGTCGAGCGCGGCGGGCGCGTGTCCACCTTCGCGCTGAACATCGACATCGTGAAGGACGGCGACGCGGGCAAGCGCGCCACCGTCACGCGTGAGTTGCTGCAGCGGCTGAACGTGCTGCCCATTGCGTGAGCGCTCCCCCCGAGGGCCACGGTGACCGCCGCGCCGATCCCGTCCACCGGTACAAGCCGCGCGGATGGGTAAGGAAGCGGCAGGGGGAGGCTTAGGGGGAGTCGTGCGTGTAGCGGGTGTGCAGACCGTCCTGCCGGAACATCATTACGAGCAGCGGGATATCACCGAGGCCGTCGTCGGGGCGACCGGGGCCGATCGGCGGGTGGTGGAGCGTTTCCACTCCGCCACCCGGGTGACGGGCCGGTACCTGGCCCTGCCGATCGAGAAGTACGCGAATCTCGACGGTTTCACCACCGCGAACGGCGCCTATGTCGACACAGCGCTGTCCCTCGGGGAGAGAGCCGTCCGGGGGGCGCTGGAGACGTCCGGGGTCGACGCGTCGGAGGTCGACCATCTCGTCTTCTGCTCCTCGACCGGAGTCGCCACCCCCTCGCTGGACGCGTCCCTGGCCCAGCGCCTGGGCCTGCGGGACGACATCAAGCGGGTGCCGATCTTCGGCCTGGGGTGTGCGGCCGGCGCCGCGGGACTGTCGCGGCTGCACGACTACCTTCGCGCGTGGCCCGACCAGGTGGCGGCGCTGGTCTGCGTCGAGCTGTGCTCGCTGACGGCGCAGCGCGACGACGAGTCGCTGGCCAACCTGGTGGCCAGCGGGCTGTTCGGGGACGGCGCCGCGGCCGTCGTGGCGGTCGGAGGCGACCGGAGCACCGGTGCCGGGGGGCCGAGCCGCTGGGGGCCCCGGGTCGTCGCGACCCGCAGCAAGCTCTACCCCGGCACCGGTAGGCTCATGGGCTGGGACGTCGGAGAGCACGGCTTCCGGATCGTCCTGGCCGCCGACCTGGTGGACCACGTCGAGGCGACGCTGGCGGGCGACGTCGCCGCCTTCCTCGGCGAGCACGGGCTGTCGCCCGGCGAGGTGACCTCCTGGGTCTGCCACCCCGGGGGGCCGAAGGTGATCGAGACGATCGCCGAGGCCTTCGCCCTCGTCCACGGCGAACTCGACCTGACATGGGACTCCCTGCGGAAGTTCGGCAACCTCTCCTCGGTCTCGGTGCTCAACGTGCTGCAGGAGACGATCGAGCGACGCCGCCCGCCGGAGGGGGAACCCGGGCTCCTGATGGCACTCGGGCCCGGGTTCTCCGCCGAACTGCTCCTGCTGCGCTGGTGAACCCGTGATCGGCTTCACGCTGCTCATCGGGCTCGTCGGAGCCGAGCGGATCGCCGAGCTGATCGTGGCCCGCCGCAACCAGGCCTGGGCCCGGAGCAGGGGCGGCGTCGAGTACGGACGCGGGCACTACCCGGCGATCGTCGCCGCCCACGCCGGCCTGCTCGGCGGCGCGCTGCTGGAGGCGCGGCTCCTCGACCGCCCCTTCGTCCCGGCCCTGGGCTGGCCGATGCTGGGTCTCGCCGTCCTGGCCCAGGGGCTGCGCTGGTGGTGCATCGCCACGCTCGGCGTGCGGTGGAACACCCGGGTGATCATCGTTCCGGACCTGCCGCTGGTGGCCGAGGGCCCCTACCGCCGGCTGCGCCATCCCAACTACGTCGCGGTCGTGGCGGAGGGCATCGCCCTGCCGCTGGTGCACACCTGCTGGCTCACCGCCCTGCTGTTCAGCGTCGTGAACCTGGGCCTCCTGAGAACCCGCATCCGGATCGAGAACGCCGCTCTGCAACACGCCGCCGACACCACCCCCGCACCCCCGTGACGACCCACACCACCGCGGCGGTTGACCCTGACGCAGGGGCAACCCCCCAGCATAGTCGCCATGAACAGGACGACCAGTGCGCCGGACCACGGAGAACGGGCTGAACCCAGCGGCAGGACGACGCGGAACTTCACGATCCGGCATGGGGGCATCACGATCCCGGTGTCCCGCGGCGGCAGGGGACGGCCGCTGGTCCTGTGCCCCGGGCTGAACTGTACGCAGGCCGACCTGCACGAGCTGGCCGGACTGCTACGGCGCGACCACGACGTGGTGACCTTCGACCTGCGAGGCCACGGCCTCGCTTCGGCCGCCGACCGGTACTCCTTCGAGGCGTTCCTGAGCGATCTGGCCGCCGTGATGGCGGAGCCGGACCGCCTCGGCCTGGACGAGCCCCCCGTGCTCGTGGGCTACTCGATGGGCGCGGACCTGGCCGTGCACTTCGCCTCCGAGCATCCCGGCGCCGTGGCCGAGCTCGTCCTCGTCGACGGGGCGAACCCGGTGCCCGAACCCTTCGTCACCGAGGCCCTCCTGCCGGAACTCCGCGCGATGTGGGAGGACATGGCGGCTCGGCAGGAGGCCGCACGGGGCACCGCGCGCCAGGTGCTGCTCACCGGCCAGGACATCCTCGACCTGAACGTCGAGATCGACGCGGTCCGGTCCGGGATCCTCGACCGCTACCGGAAGATCGACCGGCCGGTCCGAATGATCATGTCGAGCTCGATGGCCGGTGAGAGCGGGGGAGACCATGCGCCCCGGCTCAACCGGAACTGGCGTGCCGGAATCGACCGGCTCGTTCGTGAGCAGCCGCACATCCCCGCCTTCTGGCTCGAAGCCGACCACCGACTGGTCTTCACCCATGCCCCGGAGATAGCCCGCATCATCCGGGGCACGCCCGGCCGGGCCGGCTCGATGCCCATCCCGTAGAAGACTGATGGGATGCTGACGATCGGCGAGCTGGCGTCCTACGCCGGAGTGACGGTGCGCACGGTGCGGCACTACCACGCCAGGGGACTGCTGCCGGAGCCGGAGCGGGACCGCTCCGGGTACCGCCGATACGACGCGGGCGCCGTGATCGAGCTGATCAAGATCCGGACGCTCGCCCGGGCGGGGGTCCCGCTGGCACGGGTGCGGCAGCTCCTGCGGGCCGACGAGGAAGAGTTCGCCGCGGCGGTCGCGGACATCGACAGGCGGTTGTGCGCCGAGATCCGGCAGCGACGGCTCCACCGCGCGCAGATCGCCCGGCTGGCCTCAGGAGACCACCTGGCGCTGCCGCCGGAGGTGGTCGGGTATCTCGATCGGCTGCGGGCGCTCGGCATCGACGAGCGGATCGTCCGGGTCGAGCGCGACGGCTGGATCCTGCTGGCCGCGCACTCACCCGAGCGCGTCGCGGAGTGGGCGGCGCGCAAGCGCCGGCAGATCGACGACCCGCGGCTCGTCGCCTTCTACCGCTCGCTCGGCCAGGCCCTCGACCAGAGCGGCGACGACATGCGGCTGGTCGAGGCGACCGACGAATTGGCCGACTACATCACGCAGATGGCCGACGAACAGGGCGAGGACTACGTCGACGACACCGACCTCGATCCACCGCTGGTCGAGCTGATGGACGCACGGGTGTTCGACACCGTGCCGCAAGCCCGCCGCCTGATCGAGCTGCTGAAGCGGAGAGGCTGGACCGGCTGGACCAAGCTTGAGCGCATACCCCCTCACCGGTGACCGTTTCATCGCGAGGGCTTGACGCGGTGCGGCGCGGGCGGGGCTTGGTGGAAGGCGAAGCGGTGGGGCACCGTCTCCGCACTTCGAGGCGGTCGGCCACTTCGAGGCGGTCAACCGAGGCGAGAACGGGTCTGCTCATGCCACCATTACGGTGATTCGTGAGGAGTCTCGTTGCATCGTCTGGTCGTGTCCCTGACCTCCCCCGGGGCGTTTCGAACCGTACTGGAGGCGCTGAAGGCGCCGCTCCCGCCGAACGCACCGCCTGGACGGCACATCTTGATCGAGCCGGGTTCGTACCCGAACACGGGTTTCCGCAGCAAGAGCGACTTCGTGATGACGGCCGTCGAGGGGCTGGGCTCGGTGACGCTCGACGGCCGCACCGTCGGCACGGTCGAGGTCACCGGAAAGGTGACGCTGCAGGGGCTCATCGTCCGGAACTGGAGCGACAAGGGCCTCGCGCTGGAGGTCGCTGAAGGCACCATCGTCGCCGAACAGTGCGAGTTCATGACCCGGGGCCGGATCGCCGTGCGGGCGTCGAGGGGCGCCAACCTCACCCTGCGCAACTGCGAGGTGCAGGAGGGCGCGGTCGTGTACAGCGCCTCGTCCGGGCTCATGGAGGCCACCTCGGTCACCGGGACGGGCGGCAACGCGGTGGCGGTCCGCAGCGGCAGCACGCTGACCATGCGGTCGTGCCAGATCAGCGAGGCGGGCGGGCACGCCGTCTGGGCGACCGAGGGGTCCAAGCCGGTGCTCGAGCGGTGCACGGTCACCGATCCGGTCGACTCGGGGCTCCGGATCGAGGAGCGCGCGGAGGTCGTCCTCCGCGACTGCGTGATCCGCGGCACCGGCAAAACGGCCGTCGCCGTGGTCGACAAGGGCGGCCTCACCGCGGACGACTGCCTGGTCACGGGCGCGGGGACCGACGCGCTGTGGGTGGCGACCGGCGGCTCGCTGACCGCGCGGCGGGTCAGGATGGAGGCGCCGCAACGGGCAGGCGTGGTCATCGAGAAGGGCACCGCCCTCCTGGAGGACTGCGAGGTCGTCGACACGCCCGGCAACGCCATGTTCCTCGCCCGGGACTCGATCGTCGCGATCGTCCGGGGCCGGGTCGCCGACTCGGGGCGGGTCGGCGTCGAGATCGACGGAGGCGCGCGCGTCCGGATGGAAGGGACGACGGTCACCGGCAGCAAGCTCGCCGGCGTGAGCGTGGAACCGGACGGCGAGCTCGCCGCCCGCGGCTGCATGTTGGCGGACAACCTCGGCCGGGGCATCCTCGCCTGCCTGGGGGCGAGCGTGCGGATCGAGGATCTGACGAGCGTCCGCAATGGAAGGCCGGACCTGTTCGACTTCGATCTGGCCGCCGCGCAGGCCAGTAAGCGCGCGCAGGCCGAGTCCGTCGGGGACGCGCCGGCCGAGCCCGGGAGCCAGGCGCCGGCCGAGCCCGAGACCGCGCCGCCCGTGGCGGAGGCGCCGGTCGACGGGTCGGCGGATGCGCTGCTGGGCCGGTTGGAGGCGATGGTGGGTCTTGCGGGGGTGAAGCGTGAGATCCGGAAGGTGACGAATCTTCAGAAGGTGGCTGAGCAGCGGCGGCTTGCGGGGTTGCCGCCGGGTCCGATGATCGGTCGGCACATGGTGTTCGCGGGTCCGCCGGGGACGGGCAAGACGACGGTGGCTCGGTTGTATGGGGGGATTCTGGCGGCGTTGGGGGTGGTGGAGAAGGGTCAGGTGGTGGAGGTCAGCCGGGCTGATCTGGTGTCGGAGAACGTCGGCGGCACGGCGCTGCGGACGTCGGAGGTGTTCCAGCGGGCCCGGGGTGGGGTGTTGTTCATCGATGAGGCCTACACGTTGTCGCGGAAGGCGACGGGGACCGATTTCGGGCAGGAGGCCATCGACACCCTGGTCAAGTTGATGGAGGACCATCGCGACGAGGTCGTGGTGATCGCGGCGGGGTACTCGGCGGAGATGCGCGACTTCCTGGCCGCCAATCCGGGGTTGAAGTCGCGGTTCTCCCGGACGGTGGAGTTCGAGAACTACAGCCCGGCCGAACTCGTCCAGATCGTCGAGTCCAACGCGGCGCGGGACGGGTATCGGCTGGCCGATGACGCGCGTGCGGCGATCCTGGCGCATTTCGCGGGGCAGCGCCGCGACGCGACGTTCGGGAACGGGCGGGCGGCGCGGCAGGTGTTCGAGGCCGCGGTGGAGCGGCAGGCGCAGCGCCTGGCTGATCTGGAGGAGCTCCCGTCCGGCGAGGAGCTGAGCCTGCTGGTCGCCGAGGATCTGGATGTAGACGCGGGGCTGGCGGCGCGGTTCGGGGAGGCCCGCGACGCCGGGCAGGTCACCGAGGTGCTGGCGCGGCTTTCGGCGATGACGGGGCTGGAGGAGGTCAAACGGGAGATCAAGGACTTGCTGGACCTGCTTGCCTCGGCGCGGCGGCGCCGGGCTGCGGGGCTGGAGGCCGAGCCGTTTACCGGGCATCTGATCTTCGCCGGTCCGCCGGGCACGGGCAAGACGACCGTGGCGCGCCTGTACGGGGAGTTGCTGACGGCTCTTGGGGTGCTGGCGCAGGGGCAGGTGGTGGAGGCGGCGCGCGTCGATCTGGTCGGGCAGTACGTGGGGCACACCGCGCACAAGACCACCGAGGTGTTCGAGCGCGCCCGGGGCGGGGTGCTGTTCATCGACGAGGCCTACACGTTGTCGCGGCCGGGCGGGTCGGGGCACGATTTCGGGCAGGAGGCCATCGACACCCTGGTCAAGTTGATGGAGGACCACCGCGACGAGGTCATCGTGATCGCGGCCGGGTACACCGACGAGATGCAGGGGTTCCTGGCCACCAACCCGGGTCTGGCGTCCCGGTTCGCGCGCACGCTGACCTTCCAGCCCTACCCCGTCGAGGGTCTGGCGTCCATCTTCGTCAAGAAGGCCGAAGCAGCCGACTACCGCGTTCCTGATGCCACTCGCGAGGCCCTGACCGGTTATCTGACCGCGAACCGGGACCGGTTCCGTGAAGGCAACGGCCGCGAAGTCGACAAGCTGGTCCGGTCCGCCATCACCGCCCACGCCCGCCGCACCGAACAACTCGCCAACAGCGGCATCGAACTCACCACCGAACAACTCGCCACCCTCCTCCCCGAAGACATCACCTAGTCCTCCGAGGATTCTCGACGGCGAGGAAGGGGACAGCTCGCTATGACCACCTCGAACGCCTTCCCTTTGGAACCGACGGCGATCCATGTGCCCGACGAGGCCCTCGACGACTTGCGCGCTCGTCTCGCATTGACCCGTCCGCCGCTGGACGAGGGGAACGAGGACTGGTCCTACGGCGTCCCGGACGGCTACCTCCGCGGGCTGGTCGCCTACTGGCGGGACGGCTACGACTGGCGCAAGGCCGAGGCCGCCATCAACGCCTACGAGCACTACCAGGTGAGCGTCTCCGGTGTACCGGTGCACTTCATGCGCAAGCCGGGCCGCGGCCCCCGTCCGATCCCGCTGATCCTCACCCACGGCTGGCCGTGGACGTTCTGGCACTGGTCGAAGGTGATCGACCCGCTCGCCGACCCGGCCGCGTTCGGCGGCGACCCCGGCGACGCGTTCGACGTCATCGTGCCGTCCCTGCCCGGCTTCGGTTTCCCCGGCCCGCTCACCGGCTTTCCGGACGTCAACTTCTGGAAGGTCTCCGACCTCTGGCACACGCTGATGACGGAGATTCTGGGGTACGAGAAGTACGCGGCCGGGGGCTGCGACATCGGCGGGATCGTCACCAGCCAGCTCGGCCACAAGTACGCCGACGAGCTGTACGGCATCCACATCGGCTCCGGGCTGCCGCTCGACTTCTTCAACGGCCCCCGCGCCTGGGACTTCGCCCGGAACCGGCCCCTCACCGACGACCAGCCCGCCGAGGTCCGCGCCCGCATCATCGAGATGGACCGCCGCTCGGCGTCCCACCTCACCGTGCACATGCTCGACGGCGCCACCCTGGCCCACGGCCTGAGCGACTCGCCCGCCGGACTGCTCGCCTGGCTGCTGGAGCGCTGGAACGCCTGGAGCGACAGCGGCGGTGACGTCGAGTCCGTCTTCACCAAGGACGACCTGCTCACCCACGCCACGATCTACTGGGTGAACAACTCCATCGCCACGTCGATGCGGTACTACGCCAACGCCAACCGCTACCCCTGGACCCCCTCCCACGACCGCACGCCGGTCGTGCAGGCCCCGGTCGGCCTCACCTTCGTCACGTACGAGAACCCGCCCGGCGTCCACACCGCCGAAGAGCGGGTCCGAGCGTTCAAGACGGGCCCGCAGAGCGCCTGGTTCAACCACGTCAACGTCAACGCCCACGACCACGGCGGCCACTTCATCCCTTGGGAGAACCCCGACGCCTGGGTGAGCGACCTGCGCCGCACCTTCCACGGCCGCAGGCCCTGAACGACCCGGGCTGCGTCCAGGCTCAGGAAGCCTCCTTGTGGGCGCAGCCCGCGGCCGAACGGCCGGCGACGCCGGCGAGCACCCGGCGGAGCTCCGCCAGCGAACCTTCCACCGCGGCGTGCTGGTCCGTGGCGCGCGCGATGTCCAGGGCGCTCTCGCAGATCCCGCCGTACAGCAGCGAGGTGGCGGGATCCAGCGGCCGTTCGGAGATGCACCCGGCCTCGACCGCGATGGCCAGCCCGCGCCGCATCTGGTCCTTGCACCCCGCCTGGATGTCGCGCATGGCGGACCAGCCGAGCGCACCCGGCGCCTCGACCAGGGTGATCCGGCGGACGGCGGGTTCCAGCGACGCCTCCAGCATGGCGCGGCAGCCCGCGAACATCCCGTCCCACGGATCCCGCTCGGCACGGAACGCCTGCCGGACGGTCACGGCGAGCTTCTTCTGCTCGGCCGCGTAGACCTCGCGGAAGATGTGCTCCTTGTTGCTGAAATGGTGGTAGAAAGCGCCGCGCGTCACCTTGGCCCTGGCGCAGATCGCGTCCAGGGAGGTGGCGGAGAAGCCGTCGTCGACGAAGAGCTCGCGAGCCGCCGCGACCAGGGCGCCCGTGGTCGCCCGGGTGCGTTCCTGCTGGCTCCGGCGCGCACTGGTGTTCGTTGCCACCCGCGTATCCTCACACGTCGAGCAGCGGCAGGACACGGGAGGCGAACCGCTCCAGCTCCGCATGGTGGTCGCCGGCCGCCAGGCGGATGACGACGTGCCGGGCTCCCGCCCCGATGTAGCGGTTCAGCCAGGCGGCGGCGTCCACCGGAGGCCCGGCGAACATGGCCTGGATCTTCTCCACCCGCTCCAACGGTGCGTTGTAGTAGCGCTCGATGCTCTCGCGCAGGAGCACGCGCGCCTGCTGTGGATCGTCGTCGAGGCAGAGCGTCGCGTACAGGGCGGCGGTGACCGGACGGGCCGCCAGCCGGTGGACGGCAGCCCGCTCGCGCGCGTAGTCGGCGACGTCGGGCGGGTAGGGCAACCAGCCGTCGCCCAGGCGGGCCACCCGCCGCAGGGACCGTTCGCCGCTTCCCGCCAGCCAGATCGGCGGCCCTCCCGGACGGGCCGGAGCGGGCGCGAGGGTGGCCCCGCGGAAGTCGAAGTGCCGGCCGGTGAACGACACGTCCTTGCCGCTCCACAACCGCCGCATCACCTCGATCGACTCCTCCAGGCGGCTGAAGCGGGTCAGGAAGGGCACGCCGAGCGCGTCGAACTGCGCCTCGGTGCCGGCGGTGGGGAAGCCGGCGCCCATCCCGACGATCAGCCGCCCGCCGGTGAGCCGGTCCAGCGTGGCGAGCTGGTGCGCCACCAGGATCGGATGCCGCAGCGCGGGCAGCATCATCGCGGTGCCGAGCGTGAGCCGCGGTGCGGCGACGGCGACGGCGGACAGCAGGAGCAGGGGATCGGCGCGGGGCCGGGTGAGGGGGCTGTCCCCGGTCCAGACGGAGTCGAACCCGAGGGCGTCGGCGTGCCGGGCCTGCTCGATCAGCCGGCCGAGGTCGTCGTCACCGCCCGCGGCCCGGTCGCGGGTCGGCAGCAGATAACCGATCTTCACCTCGGCCACGCGGCACCCCGCTCCAGGTAGGCGCCCCGCTTCACGGGATCTCGTCCAGGAGGACGTCCGCCAGGGCGCGCGGCGCGGTGACCATGGCGTCGTGGCCGACGTCCAGGACCGTGGCCGCCCAGCCGTGCTCGTCGGCGAGCCGGGCGAACGGCATGGGGCCGTCGGGCGTGCAGAGCACCGCGCGGCACGGGATCGCGTCGACGGCCCCGGACAACCGGGCCGGCTCGGAGAACGTCCGCCGCGGGTGGGGCGTCAGCCTGGACTCCAGCCACGCGACCTGGTCCGGTTCCGTCACGCCGACGGCGGCCGCGGGGCCGGGCGGGACCAGGCCGTCGACGGTGACCCCTTCGACCCAGTCGCGGAAGAAGGCGGGGGCGAGGTCGTCCAGCGACTCACCGTCCCGGCCCGCCCAGGCGTCGACCATGGTGATGCGGGCGACGCGGTCCGGCATGCGGTCGGCGGCCTCGCGGACGACGAAACCGGCGTAGCTGTGCCCGACGAGCACGACGTCCCGGAGATCCTCGTACCTCAGCAGGCCCAGGAGGTCGTCCGCGTGCGTCCGCAGGCCGATCCCGGGGCCCGCCAGGTGGGCGCGCTCACCGAGACCGGTCAGCGTCGGGGTGTGGACCTCATGCCCGGCCTCCCGCAACCGCGCGGCCACGTGGCGCCAGCACCAGCCGCCGTGCCAGGCACCATGAACCAGCACGTACGTCGTCATCGCGCCGCCCCTTCCGTACGCTCGCGCCAAGCGGCGAACCTCGCCGCCGGGATGTCGGCGCGGCTCTTCGCCCGTGCGTAGGCTCGGACGACCTCGGTCGGCGTCATCTGCTCGTCGGGCATCCCCGTCTCCCTCCTCTCACGCGTGCTCGCCGACGGCGAGCACGACCTTTCCGGTGGTGTGGCCTTCGGCGACGCGGTCGTGTGCCGCGGCCGCCTCCGCCAGCGGGAACACCGCGTCGACGTGCACCTTGAGACGCCCGTCGGCGACGAGTTCCGCCAGTGCGCCGAGCCCCGCCCCGTCGGGGTCGACGAGGTAGTCCACGGCGCGCACGCCGAGGTCGGCGGCGCGCTCGTGCAGCCCCGGGGTCCAGGCCGCCTGGCCGCTGACCAGGACGCCGCCCGGCCGCAGGCATTCCAGCGCCTCCAGCCCCGCACGGCCCCCGAACATCTCCTCCCCGGCGACGTCCCAGCCGTTGACGAACGGCAGATCGAGCACCTGGTTGTACGCCCGCCCGCGGCGCGTGTAGACGTCCACCGGATTGACCCCGGCCGCCATGACCCTGACGAGCACCTCGCCGAAGACCGGCACTGGTTCCGCCACCTCGACCAGCGCCATGGTCCCGGTGCCTCCCCACGCCGACTGCTGTGTCGCCCGCATGCGCGCTCCTCTGGAAGATCACTCAGGAATGTACATACATACCGCATGTATGTAAATAGGAGGTGGCGGCCCCGGTCCGTGGAGTCCTCGCTCATCGAGGGCGCCCACCTGCACACACCTGAGGAGCGGCATGGGAGCGAACACGGCGCTGCTGGCGTTCACGGACGGCGACATCCCGTCAGCGCTGGCCGCGCCACCGAGGATGGGCCCGCCTCGGCGCCTCCGCCTGGGGCCGGACGGAAAGCTGCACGAGATCAGCTCCGACGTCCTCTGAACGGCGAGCCCCTGGCCGCTGTGAGCTCCCTGCCGCCGAGGGCGGGGTGGTCAGCGCGGGGTAGAGAACCAGCGGCGCGGATGCCGGGTCAGGCTGTAGCCCGCGACGGCCATGACGGCGGCGAGGACGCCGCCGCCGATCGTCCACCACCACCGGCTGGACGGCCACGAGAACCAGCCCTTGACCCGCTCCGCCGGTTTCGGCGCCGAGTCCACGGGGCCCGCCGACGGCGCGGCGCCCGGGGCGAGCGTGGTCCCGGGGTCGACGGCCGGGGACAGCGGCGCCTTCAGCTTCGCGCCCGCGGGCCGGGCGTCCCCGTCCCTCGCGCTGATCCGCACGTCGGCCCGGATCGGCAGGCCGAGGTCCTGCTCGGGCAGGCCGCTCGCCGCGAGCCGCAGGTAGTAGGTGCCGGGCAGCGGGTCGTCGGACCACGGCTCGGCCCACGCCCGGACCCGCCGCAGCGTGCAGCGGAGCCTGACGGCCCCGGCCCCGGCCGCCGCCGTCGCGTTCTGCGGACCGGCCGTGCACGCCTGGCGGCGGCGCAGCCCGTCGAAGACGTCGATGGTGTACGTCGCGGCGCCGTGGCGGCTCGCCGCGGGGGGCAGCGCGACCGTCACCGCGATCCGCTCGGTCTGCCCGGCCGCGGCGGCGAACGACCAGTACAGGTAGTCGCCGGTCGAGGCGGGCACGCGGACCGGCTGCCCGGGTTCCACGGTGGTCGCGGTCAGGAAGGACGTTCCCGCGGTGCCGATCGTCGGTCGCGGGCTCGGGGAGGGGTCAGCCGCGGCCGGCACGGCGGTCGCCGGCAGGACGGCGCAGGCGGCCGCGGACGCGAGGAGGAGGGAGGCGCGCATGGTCAGTTCTCCTTCCAGACGGCCACCCGCCACCGGGCGAGCCAACCGGTGGCCAGGCCGGCGACCAGGCCCGTCCCGGCGAGCACGATCAGCAGCAGCCAGCCGCGGCCGAGGTCCGGTTCGCCCGGGGTGTCCGAGGACGGCACGAGGTCGACGGTCAGCTCCAGCGGCATGCCGGGCGCCGTCCGCACCGAGGCCGGGGCGGAGAAGGAGTTGCTCACCACCAGGCAGACCGGCGTGCCGCCGGAACCGCCGTCCGGCGACGGCGAGGCGGAGGCGTCCGCCCCGGTCCGCTGGTCCGACCAGCGCAGGCCGGTGGACTGCACGTCGGTGCGTCCGCTGCCCGCGTCCGTGCCGCGGACGAGTTCCTGCCCGGCCCCGGACACCGCGCGCAGCAGAACGCCGTGGTCGGGGTTCAGGGTCCGGTCGAGCGAGACGCTGACGGAGGCGCGCAGCTCCTGGCCCGGAGCCACCGACACCCGGTACCAGCGGTGCTCGCTGAACCGCTCCCGGTCGGTGTACACGCCGGGCGCGAGCGTGGGCGCGTCGGCGCATCCGGCGGTCCCGGAGACCTTCTCCGGAGTTCTCTTGTAGGTGGTCCTGGCGCGCTGGACGAGCTGGTTGAGGCGGCCGGTCAGCTCCTCCTGGTGCTGGACGGCGGTGTAGGTCCCGCCGGTCGCGTCGGCGATGCAGGTGAGCTGCTGCCGGACCTTGTCGCTGAGGGTCAGCCCGAGGGTGTCGACGACGAGGTGCGTGCCCTGGGAGGCGAGCTGCCGGGCCACCTCGCAGGGGTCGGGGGGCGAGCAGGTGTCCTCGCCGTCGGTGATGAGGATGATCCTTCGCGTCGTCTCCCCGGTGCCGAGGTCCCGGGTCGCCGCGCGGAGCGCGAGCCCGATCGGCGTCCAGCCGGTGGGGCGCAGCGTCGCGATCGCCGCCTTCGCCCGCGCCTTGTCCACCGGGCCGACCGGGGAGAGCTGCTGGGTGTCGGTGCATCCGACGGCCTTGGAGCTGCCGGGGAACCGGTACCGCGCGCCGAGCACGCGGATGCCGAGTTGCGTCCCTTCGGGGAGGGAGTCGACCACCGCGCCGAAGGAGTGCTGGGCGACCGCCATCCGGCTGAGCCCGTCGATGTCGCGGGCGCGCATGGAGCCGCTGACGTCGAGCACCAGCTCGACCTTGGGCGGCTCCGCGGGCTCGCCGTCATCGGCGGAGACGGGGGGTGCGCCGACCAGTGCCAGGGGGGCGAGCAGGGCGAGCAGACCGCCGCCCGCGAAAGATCGTTTGAAGAGCACCAGGGGATCCTAATGACGCCCGGAGCCCCCCGAGGCGAAGATCGAAAAGCCTCCTCCGGGCTATGTGATCTCCGCCAGGCGCGCTCGGGTGCGGGCGGGCGCCGACGGCGGGAGGGTGTCGAGGACGTCGGCCAGGGTGACGCCGGAGAGGCTGTCCCGCCAGGCCTGGTGCGCGTCCGCCATCTTCGCGGCGAGGACGCAGGTGCTCCGGCACTCGGCGGCCGGCAGCGCCCCCCGGCCCTGCCGGCGGATCTCGCGGCACTCGTACGGCGAGGACGTGCCGTCGACGGCCTCGACGATCTGCAGGAGCGTGATCTCGGAGCCTGGCCGCGCGAGGCGGAACCCTCCGCGCGGGCCCGCGGTCGCGGTGAGCAGGCCGGCCTTGACGAGGGCCTTCAGCTGCTTGGCGAGATAGGGCGCCGGAAGGTCGTAGTACTGCGCCAGCTGAGCCGTCGACGCGCTGACTCCCGGATCCAGCTGGGCCAGCGTGGTCGCGCAGTGCAGGACCCATTCGGTGCTAACAGGCAGTTTCACCCCGAAAGCTTATCGCAGATATCGTGGATCTATTTTATCCGTGATAGTCTCCGCTCGACCGCCAGGACAAGGACCGCCAGGACATGGGAGGACACCATGCGGATCGCCGTCGCCGGCGCGACCGGGAACATCGGAACCCTCACCGCCGCCGCTCTCCAGCGGGACGGCCACGAGGTGGTGGGCATCAGCCGCTCGCTCGGCGTGGACCTGACGACCGGCGAGGGGCTCGACGACGTGCTGGCCGGCGTCGACGCGGTCGTCGACGCCACCAACAGCACCGCGGCCGACCCGGCCGAGACGGTGGCCTACTTCGGCGCCGTCACGCGGAACCTGCTCGCCGCCGAGGAGCGGGCCGGCGTCGGCCACCACGTGCTGCTGTCGATCGTGGGGGTCGACCGCATCGAGGGCAACGCGCACTACGCCGGCAAGCGAGAGCAGGAGCGCCTGGTGGCCGCCGGTCCGGTGCCGTGGACGATCGTCCCGGCCACGCAGTTCCACGACTTCGCCGCGATGGTGGCGAGCTGGACCGAGCGGGACGGCGTCGCCACGATCGCGCCGCTGCTGGTGCAGCCGATCGCGCCCGCGGACGTGGCGGCCGTGCTCGCCGAGATCGCGACGGGCCGGCCGCAGGGGCGTTACCGCGACGTCGCCGGGCCCGAACCGCAGGACCTGGTCGACATGGCCCGGCGCACCGACCAGGCGCGCGGCCGCACGGTGAAGCTCGTGCCGACGTGGTCGGGAATATTCAGCCCGGAGACGGCGGGCAACGTGCTGCTGCCCGGCCCGGACGCCCGCATCATGCCGACCACGTTCGACCAGTGGCTCGCCGAGCAGCGGTAGGGGCGGTCCAAGGAATAACGCTCCCGCGCCGCCCGCTGTAGTCAGCGACGAAGGACACGAGGGGGAAGAGAACATGGCAACCGAGAGGGCACTGCTCGCGGGCGGCTGTTTCTGGGGCATGGAAGAGCTTTTCCGCCGGCAGCCCGGAGTGGTCTCCACGCGGGTCGGCTACAGCGGCGGCGACGTCCCCAACGCCACCTACCGCGACCACGGGTCCCACGCCGAGACCATCGAGGTCGTCTACGACCCCGACCGGACCGACTTCCGGGCGCTGCTGGAGTTCTTCTTCCAGATCCACGACCCCACGACCGTGAACCGGCAGGGCAACGACATCGGCACGAGCTACCGCTCCGCTATCTTCTACACCTCGGACGAGCAGCGGACGGTCGCCGAGGACACCATCGCCGACGTCGACGCCTCCGGCCTGTGGCCGGGCAAGGTCGTCACCGAGGTGACACCCGCGGGCGATTTCTGGGAAGCCGAGCCGGAGCACCAGGACTACCTGCAGAAGTACCCGAACGGCTACACCTGCCACTTCCCCCGCCCCGGCTGGAAACTCCCCAAGCGCACCGCCGAGGCCTGATGCCCTGGGACGGCGCGGGCATCCGCGCGCGCCGTCCCGGCGCGGATGTGACGCCACAGGTCAGATGATGCCTCGACCTGTCCTACGGCGGCTCACCTCGCTGAACCGAGCTCGCATCACCGCCGCCCTCGTTCTCGCGGCTCCTGTTCATCCGGCCGATCGAGCGTAGGTAGCGTTCGCCCAGGACCGCGAGGTGGTCGACGAGGCCGGGCGGTCCGGTGACCTCGAAGTCGAGTCCGAGCATGCCGATGTACACCGCGATGGTCTCAAGGCTGTCGGCCCCCGTCACGAGCACGCACTTCTCGTCGCTGACCGACTCGACCACGCCGACGGCGGCGTTGATGCGCGAGAGCACCTCCTGCGCGGGGGCGAACACGGTGATCCGGGCGTGCACCTTCCAGCCCGTCGAGGCGACGTCGCGCAGGACGAAGCTGGTGTAGTCGAGTCCCGGCAAGGGGGTGGGGGTGAACACGCGGCGGGTGGGCATGCGCGGGGTGATCCAGTCGACCCGGAACGTCGCCCAGGTGCCGGCCTGCGGATCGCGTCCGACCAGGTACCAGCGGCGCGTCCAGCTGACGAGCCGGTAGGGCTCCACGAGCTTGGGCCCCGACGTCGCCGCCGTGCCCGAGGGCAGTTCGCCCGCCCGGTCGTCGGGCCCGGTGGTGTAGTCGAAGCGGAACCATTCGTGGTCGCGGACGGCCGTCGCGATCTGCGCCAGGACCGCCGCGTCGACCTCGGGGTCCTCGACGTTGGAGCCGGTGTTCTGGGGTCCATGGGAGGTGGACTCGTGGATCGCCGCGACCTGGCGGCGCAGCCGGTGCGGCAGCACCTGCTCAAGCTTGGCCAGGGCGCGGGCACTGCTCTCCTGGATGCCGCTGATGCCGGTTCCGGCGCGCAGCCCGATCGCGATGGCGACGGCCTCCTCGTCGTCCAGCAGCAGCGGCGGCAGCTTCGTGCCGGCGCCGAGGCTGTAGGAGCCGGTCGTGCCGCGGGTGGCGTCCACGGGATAGCCGAGCTCGCGCAGCCGCCCGATGTCGTTGCGGATCGTGCGGCCGCTCACGCCGAGACGTTCGGCCAGCTCGGAGCCCGGCCAGGACGGTCGTGACTGCAGAAGGGAGAGCAGGGCGAGGAGTCTCGCGGAAGTTTCCAGCATGATCTGCATGATGCCGCACCACTAGGAATCAAGTCTTCCTATATGGGTTCTACTGTGAAGCCATGACGACGACGAAGACCGCTTCCGCCGAGATCCGCCCCTTCCGCGTGGAGATCCCGCAGGCCGAGCTCGACGACCTCGCCCTGCGGCTGGCCAACACCCGGCTGCCCCGCCCCGCCGCGGTCGACAACTGGGACCTCGGCACGCCGAACAGCTACCTGCGGGAGACCGTCGAGTACTGGCGCGACGGGTTCGACTGGCGGGAGCAGGAGGCGCGGATGAACGAGTTCCCGCACTACCTCACCGAGATCGACGGCCAGGAGGTCCACTTCATCCACGTCCCCTCCGCCGAGCCGGACGCCACCCCCCTGCTGCTCATCCACACCTACCCCGGCTCGTTCGTGGACTTCCTCGACATGATCGGCCCGCTCACCGACCCCGTCGCGCACGGCGGACGGGCCGAGGACGCGTTCTCCGTGGTCGTCCCCTCGATCCCCGGCTTCGGCTTCAGCACCCCGCTGTCCGGCGGGGACTGGACGATGGCGCGGGTCGCCCGCACCCTGGACGCCCTCATGCGCCGGCTCGGCTACGAGACCTACGGCTCGCACGGCAGCGACGCCGGCACCATGATCTCCCGGGAGCTCGGGCTGCTGAAGCCGCCCGGATACCTCGGCATGCACGTCCTGCAGCTGTTCTCCTTCCCCTCGGGCGACCCGGACGAGTTCGCCGGCTTCGGGCCCAAGGAGTACGCGGCGCTGGAGCACATGCAGTGGTTCCAGTCGGTCGGCGGCTACAACGCGATCAACGCCTCACGGCCGCAGACCGTCGCGGTCGGCATCGCGGACTCGCCCGTCGGCCAGCTGGCCTGGAGCGAGCTGTTCAACTCCTTCGGCAACGGCACGAGCCTGGTGACCCGCGACCAGATCCTCACCCAGGTCACGCTGTACTGGCTCACCAACACCCAGGCCACCGCGGGCCGCTACCACTACGCCGAGGCGCACTCCGGCGCCGAACCGGCCATCAACACCGCGCCGACCGGCGTCGCGGTCTTCGCCGACGACTTCCAGACCATCCGCTCGCTCGCCGAACGCGACAACACCAACATCGTGCACTGGAGCGAGTTCCCCACCGGCGGCCACTTCGCCTCCCTGGAGGTCCCCGAAGCGGTGACCGCCGACCTGCGCACCTTCTTCGCGGCGCTACGAAAGGGCTGAACCTCCGGCCGCGGCGGGAGCGGGCACTGCCCGCTGACGGCGGGTCGATCCTGTCGCCGCTGCTGCCGTCTCTTGACGACCTGGGCTGATTCG
>NZ_JBFARL010000031.1:0-56977 GCF_040674655.1 Actinomadura sp. NPDC049753
GGTCGGTCGTCTGCCCGGCGATCTTGGGCAACCAGAAGAAGGCCCGGCCACCCACCGCTGGGGTGGCCGGGCCCACCGCGCCGCCTCCCGCGACCCGCGTCCGATTCCTCCAAGACACCCGCCCGCCGCCCGCCCTAGCGTGACCGCCATGAAGGTCCTGCACCGAACCGGCCTCGCGCGCGCCGCGGAGTTCATGCGCCTCAACGGGCGCCTCATCGACCGGCACCGCTTCGCCCTCCACTTCCGCGGCGCCCCCGCCGCGCCCCTCCTCGCCGCCCTCCGGGCCTACGAGAACCCCGACGGCGGCTACGGGCACGCCCTCGAACCGGACCTGCGCGGCGAGGACAGCCAGCCCGTCCCCGCCCAGCACGCCCTGCAGATCCTCCACGAGGCGGGAGCCGACGACGACCCCGCCGTCACGCGCGTCGCGGACTACCTCGCCTCCATCACCGCCGACGGCGGAGGAGTGCCGTTCGTCCTGCCGACCGTCCGCGACGCCCCCCACGGCCCCTGGTGGCGGACGCCCGACGACCCGCCCGCAACGATCAACCCCACCGCGACCCTCGCCGGCATGCTCCACCGGGCCGGCGCCGACCACCCCTGGCTCGGACCCGCCACCGACTTCTGCTGGCGCTACCTGGAGACCCCCGGCGCCGAACCCGGCGCCTACGACGTCCTCGCCGTCCTGACCTTCCTCGACCACGTCCCCGACCGCGACCGCGCCGAGACCGCCTTCACCCGCGTCCGCGACCTCCTCGCCGCCCACGCCGCCAGCGACCACCAGGGACCGCTCGACTTCGCCCCCGCCCCCGGCGGGTACGGGCACCGGCTCTTCGACGCCGACGCCATCGACACCCGCCTCGACGCCCTCATCGACGAGCAGGACGACGACGGCGGCTGGGACGTCGCCTTCCCCATCTGGACCCCCGTCACCGGCCCCGAATGGCGCGGCCACGTCACCGTCGAACGCCTCATGACCCTCCGCGCCTACGGGCGCCTCAAGCCCTGACCGGTCCCGGAGGCGGTCACAGCAGGGTCCGGACGGGCTCACCCGCCAGGGCCCTCACCTCGTGCGCGAAATGGGCCTGGTCGGCGTAGCCCGCCGTGAACGCGACCTCCGCCAGCGGCCGGCCGGCCCGCGCCAGCCCCAGCGCCCGCTGGAACCGCAGCACCCGCTGCAGCGTCTTCGGCCCGTACCCGAACGCCGCCAGCGACCGACGCCGCAACTGCCGCTCACCCAGCCCGAGCGCGTCCGCCGCCTCGCGGACCGAGACCTCCGCCAGGCGCCCCGCCATCGCCGCGACGAGCGGATCCGCAGGCACCATCCGCGCCCGCAACGCCTCCACCAGCGCCGCGCGGCGGTCGCTCGCGGCCGCCACCGCCTCCGCCAGCCGGTCGGCCTCCCCGCCCCACAGATCCCGCAACGGAACCCGCCCGTCCCGCAGCGCGTCCGCCGGGACGCCCAGCACCGGCGGCGCCGCCCCCGGCGCGAACCGCACCGCCGCGAGCTCCTCGCCCGGCCGCACGACCGCCGGCATCGGGCCCGTGTCCGGCCCCGCCACCAGGATCCCGCCGCCCGTCCAGATGAGGTCCACGCAGCCGTCCGGGAGCACGCGCTGGACGAACGGCTCGGCGTCCGGCGGCAGCGCCGCCGTCCACGAGCACGCCAGGCCCGGCGTCCGGTACTCGCGGTAGCCCATGGGATTCACCCTTCCTGCATACCACCCGCGTTCCCGGGCAGGGCCTCCAGGACACCGACCAACGGAGGAGACCGATGCCGAACAACGATCTTCAGGGCAGGACCATCGCCTTCCTGTGCGCCCCCGAGGGCACCGAGCAGGTCGAGCTGACCGAGCCGTGGAAGGCCGTGGAGCAGGCCGGCGCCACCCCGCGCCTGGTCTCCACGCAGTCCGGCCAGCTCCAGGCCTTCGACCACCTGGACAAGGGCGACACCTTCCCCGTCGACACCACCGTCGACGCCTCCGACCCCGCCGAGTTCGACGGCCTCGTCCTGCCCGGCGGCGTGGCCAACCCCGACTTCCTGCGCACCGACCCCGGCGCGGTCGCGTTCGTCCGCTCGTTCTTCGACGCGGGCAAGCCCGTCGCCGTCATCTGCCACGGGCCGTGGACCCTCATCGAGGCCGACGTCGTCCGGGGGCGGACCATGACGTCCTGGCCGAGCCTGCGGACCGACCTGCGCAACGCGGGGGCCACCTGGGTGGACGAGGAGGTCAAGGTCTGCGAGGACGGTCCCAACGTCCTGGTCAGCAGCCGCAAGCCCGACGACCTCAAGGCCTTCTGCCAGGCCGCCGTGGAGGCGTTCAAACAGTGACGCGGCCACATGTGGTCTAGACCTCTGACCTAGACCACTGGGTGAACCCCGGGGGACCATATCCTGCACGAATATCCGTACCGACAAGTAACTAAGTACGGTTGTTGACGTGACCCGTCGAGCGAAGATCGTCAGCACCATCGGTCCGGCCTGCTCCAGCAGCGAGCAGATCAACGCCCTCGTCGAAGCCGGCATCGACGTCGCCCGCCTCAACATGAGCCATGGCGACTACGCCGTCCACGAAGAGGTCTACCACCGGATCCGCGCCGCCGCCGACGCCACCGGCCGCGGCGTCGGCATCCTCGCGGACCTGCAGGGACCCAAGATCCGGATCGGGCGCTTCCCCGACGGCCCCGTACGGCTCACCCTCGGCGACGAGTTCACCATCACCACCGACGACGTGCCCGGCACCCGCCGCGAGGTGTCCACCACCTACCAGGGGCTGCCGGGCGACGTCGGTCCCGGCGACACCGTCCTCATCGACGACGGCCGCGTCGCCCTCAAGGTCACCTCCGTCGAGGGCGCCCGCGTCCACACCACCGTCACCGTCGGCGGCATGGTGTCCGACAACAAGGGCCTCAACCTGCCCGGCGTCCCGGTCAGCGTCCCCGCCCTCACCGAGAAGGACGAGCGCGACCTGCGCTGGGCCCTGCGCCTCGGCGTCGACCTCGTCGCCCTGTCCTTCGTCCGCACCCCCGCCGACGCCGACATCTGCTACCAGATCATGGAAGAGGAGGGCATCCGCGTCCCCCTCATCGGCAAGATCGAGAAGCCGCAGGCCGTCGAGCGGCTCCCCGAGATCGTCGCCGCCTTCGACGGCATCATGGTGGCCCGCGGCGACCTCGGCGTCGAACTGCCCCTCGAACAGGTGCCGATCGTCCAGAAGCGCGCCATCGAGCTGTGCCGCGAGAAGGCCCGCCCGGTCATCGTCGCCACCCAGATGCTCGAATCCATGATCTCCGCGCCGCGCCCCACCCGCGCCGAGACCTCCGACGTCGCCAACGCCGTCTTCGAGGGCGCCGACGCCGTCATGCTCTCCGGCGAGACCAGCGTCGGCCAGTACCCCATCGAGTCCGTCCTCACGATGAGCCGCATCGTGCAGACCGCCGAGCAGGCCTCCCTCCAGGCCACCCACACCCTGGAGCGGATGCCCGAGACCGTCGGCGGCGCCATCGCCCGCGCCGCCGCCGAGGTCGGCGCGATCGTCGGAGCCGAGGCCCTCGCCGCCTTCACCATGTCCGGCGAGACCGCCCGGCGCCTGTCCCGCTACCGCTCGCCGATCCCCCTGCTCGCCTTCACCTCCGTGCCCGCCGTCCGCGGCCGGCTCGCCCACGTCTGGGGCGTCGAGACCTTCATCGTCCCGCAGGTCGACCACACCGACACCATGGTCCGCCAGGTGGAGCAGGCCCTCCTCGAACTCGGCCGGTTCCAGAAGGGCGACAAGATCGTCGTCGTCGCCGGCTCGCCCCCCGGCACCCCCGGCTCGACGAACGCCCTGCGCGTGCACAGCCTCGGCGACGCCATCGCCATCCCCCACTGACCACCACCCCTGCCGGGCACCGCGCGACCCGCACCCCGCGCGGTGCCCGGCTCCTTTCTCCCCTTCCACGCCCGGCCCCGGCGGACCTCGCGCGGCACGCGCCAATCACCGCCCGGTCTCAATTCCGCGACGCTCCGGAAACCCGCCGCGCCCTCAGTGCTTCGGCCCGACGAACGCGTCCAGCCGCGCCACCGCCTCCCTTCTCGCGACCGAGATGTTCTTCGCGTTCATCTGGGTCCACGCGACCCCGAGCCGATCAAGCGCACCGGTGAACAACCCCTGGATGTCCAGCGACACGCTCGTGAAGTTGTAGCGGGGGTACTCGTACCATCGATCTTCGTTCTTGAGCGGCCGCCGGACGCGGTTGATGAAGCGACACCCGTCGGAGTGGAGCAGCCCGCGGACGAACTCCTCGGCGAACTCGTCCACGATCTCCTGCTGCCAGGGATGGAGTTCTATCTTCCGCTCGTGCTTCTTGCCCGGCCCATGCTGGGGGAAGAAGCAGGGCCAGTGCTTGGAGTGGCTGTTGACCTCGACGCACCCGACCCGCTGGATGATCCGTACCCTGTTCCCCGGCCGGACGGCGCCGACGGCCGCAACGCACTGATCGATCAACCCGGGCCAGGCGTCGGCGCAGGCGATCCGGAGAGCCCAGATCGTCTTTCTGCGGTCGCCCACGGGGCTTATGCAGCCGTCGCCCAGATAGAGGCCGAGGAGATAGGCGTAGGAGTCTTTCGGTTCGGGCGGCCGGGGTAATGCCGTGCACCGCGGGCAGTCTCGGTGGGGCTGGACGTAGAGATCGCGTCCTTCTTCAGTTCGCAGAAGCCATTCGCGGATCGCGCCACGCGAAATGCCCGTCCGGCGGCTGACGTCGCTGATCGTGAGGCCCTGTTCCAGCAGCGCGAGAGCGTGACGACGCACGGTGGTGTCATACATGCGCTCAGTGTCGCGAGAGGCTACGACAAAACCGTGCCGGCCGGGAGAGGCGCTAATGGGGGACGGCGAAAGCCGATTTGGACCGCTTTGCGGAGAGGTGCCCCGAGTGGGATTCGAACCCACACTTGATGTGGTTTGAGCACATTGCCTCTGCCATTGGGCTATCGGGGCTAATGTCCTGATAATTTGGACATCTAGGTTGTTCGTGAGGGACGGGCTCTACGGGTAGCCCTGGCGGGGACCAGGGTAGCGGGTTTCGGTAGGCTCGTGGGCGTGGAGAGCGCTCGGCGGGTTGTGATCGCGGAAGACGAGGCCCTGATCAGGCTGGACCTGAAGGAGATGCTTCAGGAGGACGGCTACGAGGTGGTCGGGGAGGCCGGGGACGGTGAGACGGCCGTCCGGCTTGCCGGGGAGCTGAAGCCCGACCTCGTGATCCTCGATGTGAAGATGCCCGTGCTGGACGGCATCTCGGCGGCCGAGCGGATCTCAGCGGAGCGGATCGCGCCGGTGGTGATCCTGACCGCGTTCTCCCAGCGCGAGCTCGTCCAGCGGGCGACCGACGCGGGCGCGATGGCCTATCTCGTCAAGCCGTTCTCCAAGACCGACCTCACGCCGGCGATCGAGATGGCGGTCAGCCGGTACACCGAGCTGCGCGCGCTGGAGGCCGAGGTCGCGGGGCTGCAGGAGCGGCTGGACACGCGCAAGGTGGTCGACCGCGCCAAGGGGCTGCTGCAGCAGGCGCACGGGTGGTCCGAGCCCGAGGCGTTCCGGTGGATCCAGAAGACCTCGATGGACCGGCGGCTCACGATGCGGGCCGTCGCCGAGGCGGTCGTGGCGGGCGCCTCCGGAGGCCGGGACGAGCCCGCCGCGGGCTGACTCCTCAGCGCGGTCGAACGCCCGGTTGTCAAGGTCCAAAGCGAAGGTACCGGACCGGGCCGTTGACGTCACGTTTCGTAATCGTCCCAGGCAATGCCCGGTATCGGATGGGCACAGGGGAGTAACGAACGAGTAACCCTTCGATCCGGGGGTCCTGCTCTGGGGTGGGTCGACGGTGTACGACATACCTGGTCCCCGAGTGACCGGTTTCCTCCTTTCGGGGGGGTCGGCGTCGGGGCTTCACTCGTACCCGATCCACCCGGATCCGGATGGAAAGGTTGGGCACCTTGCGGCGCAACATGATGAGGATCACCGGCGCGGTTGCGGTGAGCGCGGCGCTCGCGCTCAGCGCCGTGGCGTGCGGTGACGGCGATAGCGACTCCGGCAACGGCAACGAGGTCACGATCGGGTTCATGGGTGACCTGACCGGTGAGAACTCGGGCCTGGTGATCCCGCCCAAGCAGGGCGCGCAGCTGGCCATCGAGCAGTACAACGCCACGAACCCGAAGGTCAAGATCAAGTTCAAGACCTACGACAGCCAGGGCAAGCCGGAGCAGGCGACGACGCTGGCGCAGGGCGCCATCAAGAACGACAAGATCGCCGGCCTCATCGGCCCCGCGTTCTCCGGTGAGTCGCAGAGCGTCGCCCCGATCCTCGAAGAGGCCAAGGTCCCGAGCGTGTCGCCGTCCGCGACCAACATCACGCTCGGCGAGAAGGGCTGGAAGTACTGGCACCGGGTGGTGGCCGACGACGCCGTGCAGAGCGAGGGCGCCGCGAACTTCCTGGTGAACTCGGTGAAGGCGAAGAAGCTCTTCACGGTGTCGGACAACCAGGACTACGGCAAGGGCCTCGCCGACGCCATCGGCAAGGCCGCCGGCGCCAAGGGCGTGCAGACCCAGACCGACGCGGTCGACGACAAGGCGACGGACTACTCCTCGACCGTCAACAAGATCAACCAGTTCAAGCCGGACGCGGTCTACTTCGGCGGCTACTACGCGGTGGCGGGCCGGCTGTTCAAGCAGCTCCGCGAGGCGGGCTACAAGGGCAAGATGATGTCCGGCGACGGCTCGCTGGCGACCGGCCTGATCGAGGGCGCCGGCCAGGAGAACGCGCAGGGCGCGCTGCTGAGCTGCGGCTGCCTGATCGATGCCGAGGGCAAGACGAACCCGAAGGCCAAGAAGTTCGCCGACGACTACAAGGCGAAGTTCAACTCCGAGGTCGCCATCTACTCGACCGAGGGCTTCGACGCGGCGACGGCGTTCATCGAGGCGGTCAAGGCCGGCAAGACCTCGCCGGAGGACATCAACAGCTTCCTGAAGACCGAGGACATCCAGGGCGTCGGCAAGCAGATCAAGTTCGCCGAGAACGGCGAGCTGGCGGCCAAGGACATCTTCATCTACGAGGTGAAGGACAACAAGCTGCCGCTGCTCGGCAACAGCAACGAAGCGAAGGTCTCGTAGGCGTCACCACGCCCCGGACCGACCGCCCCCGTCCCGGGGGCCCCTGATGGCGCGGGAGCGGGAGCGCTACAGCGCTCCCGCTCCTTTTGACGAAGGCGACCGAAGGTGCTCGACGACTTCATCAATCAATTCTGGCCGTCGACCGTCGACGGGCTGGCGCTGGGCGCGATCTACGCGCTGCTGGCGCTGGGCTACACGATGGTCTACGGCGTGCTCCGGCTGATCAACTTCGCGCACGCCGACATCTTCATGGTCGGCACGTTCGCCGCGCTGTGGACGGTGCGAACCCTGGACGTGTCCGCGGTGGGCGGCGTCGCGCTGATCGGCGTGGTGGCGCTCATGGCGGTCGTCGGCGGCGCGGTCGCGGGCGGCGGCGCGATGCTGCTGGAGGTGGCGGCCTACCGGCCGCTGCGCAAACGGGGGGCGTCGAGACTCGCGGCGCTGATCTCGGCGATCGGCGCGTCGATCTTCATTCAGCAGCTGATGGGCACGGTGCTGATCCACAAGGTGTTCGGGACGTCGAAGGAGGGCGGCAAGCTCGACGTCAACGAGCACTTCAAGAAGCTGTCGGACGTCGTGGACGTCGGCCCGATCCTGATCCGCAACGACCAGTTGATCGTCTTCGTGGGCGCGGTGCTCATGATGATCGCGCTGGACCAGTTCGTGAACCGCACGAAGCTCGGCCGGGGGATCCGCTCGACGGCGCAGGACCCGGAGACGGCCGTGCTGATGGGCGTGAACATCGACCGGGTGGTGCAGGTGACGTTCCTGGTCGGCGGGGTGATGGCCGGCGTGGCGGCGGCGCTGTACTTCCTGCGCTTCGAGAGCACGAACTACTTCGTCGGCTTCCTGCTCGGCATCAAGGCGTTCACGGCGGCGGTGCTCGGCGGCATCGGCAACATCCGGGGCGCACTGGTCGGCGGCTTCACCCTCGGGCTGCTGGAGATGTACGGTTCGAGCTTCTTCGGTTCCCAGTGGCGCGACGTGGTCGCGTTCTCCGTGCTGATCTTGGTCCTGATGTTCCGTCCCACCGGCATTCTCGGTGAGTCCCTCCAGCAGGCGCGCGCATGAACCTCACGAAGAACGGAAACGGCAACGGCGGCGCGGGCGGTCTCCGCTCGGCGCGCGACATGTTCTCCCTGGATCCGCTGCGCGACTGGTGGGGTTCGGCTCCCGGCGCGGTGCGGTGGGCCGTCTACCTCCTGCTGATCGTCGGCGCGCTGCTGCTGCCGAGCGAGGCGATCGGCTCGTTCATGGCGCCGAGCGGCAGCGACTGGCCGTCGATGCTGAGCAGCCAGATCGCGATCTACGTGCTGCTGGCGATCGGGCTGAACGTGGTGGTCGGCATGGCCGGTCTCCTCGACCTCGGTTACGTGGCGTTCTACGCGGTCGGCGGCTACACGATGGCCATCTTCGCGACGCGCTACGAGTGGAACTTCTGGGAGTCGCTGGGGCTGGCGATCGGGTTCTCGGCGCTGGCGGGGGTCATCCTCGGCGCGCCGACGCTGCGGCTGCGCGGCGACTACCTGGCGATCGTGACGCTCGGCTTCGGTGAGATCGTCAAGCGGACGGCGAACAACAGCTCGTACGTGAACGGCCCGCGCGGCGTGCAGGGGATCCCGCATCCGCCGTCGCTGTCGGAGTTCGAGATCCTGGGCGTCCAGCCGCTGAAGTACGGGCTGCTGGACGCGCGGCCGTACTACTACCTGCTGGTGCTGTTCATCATCATCGCGATCGTCTTCGTGAAGCGGCTGGAGCGGTCGCGGGTGGGCCGCGCGTGGGCGTCGATCCGGGAGGACGAGGACGCGGCGGAGCTGATGGGCGTGCCGACGTTCAAGTTCAAGCTGGCGGCGTTCGCGATCGGCGCGGCGATCGGCGGCAGCGGCGGCGTGGTGTTCGCCGGGCAGATCACCTCGATCAACCCGCAGAACTTCGAGTTCCTCGTCTCGGCGCTGATCCTGGCCGGCGTGGTGCTGGGCGGCTCGGGCAACCTGCCGGGCGTGATGCTGGGCGCCGCGGTGCTGGCGTGGCTGCCGGAGCGGTTCCGGTTCCTGCACGACTACCGGATGCTGATCTTCGGTGCCGCGCTCGTCGTGATGATGATCTTCCGTCCGGAGGGTCTGTGGCCGTCGCGGCAGCGGAAGGCGGAGCTGGCCGAGGGCACCGGCGGCATGGGCAGCATGGGCGCCGAGGTGGCCGGTCCGGGCCAGTCGGACGCGGCCGCCGTGGAGGAGGGCAAGTGAGCGAGGCGAAGGGCGCGTCGCCCGTCCTTGAGCTGCGGGACGTCGTCATGAGGTTCGGCGGCGTGGTCGCGCTCAACAAGGTGGACATCACGATCCGCGAGGGTGAGATCTTCGCGCTGATCGGCCCGAACGGGGCGGGGAAGACGACGGTGTTCAACGTGACCACCGGCGTCTACCGGCCGACCGAGGGGCAGGTGGTGTTCCGCGGGAAGCGCATCGACGGCAAGAAGCGCTACGTCGTGACGAAGCTGGGTGTGGCGCGCACGTTCCAGAACGTGCGGCTGTTCCACAACATGACGGCGCTGGAGAACGTCATGGTGGGCGCGGACGCGCACCACCGGACGGGGTTCGTCGGGGCGGCGCTCGGGCTTCCGTGGCACCGCCGCGAGGAGCGCCGCGGGCGCGAGCGGGCGCGGGAGCTGCTGGAGCTGGTGGGGATCCCGCACCGCGGCGAGGAGGCTGCGAAGAACCTGCCGTACGGCGACCAGCGGCGGCTGGAGATCGCCCGGGCGCTGGCGACCGAGCCGAAGCTGCTGCTGCTGGACGAGCCGGCGGCGGGCATGAACCCGGCGGAGAAGGTGGCGCTGCAGCAGCTGATCCGCGACATCCGGGACACCGGCGTGACGGTGCTGCTGATCGAGCACGACATGAGCCTGGTCATGGGCATCAGCGACCGGGTCGCGGTGCTGGACTTCGGTCAGAAGATCGCGGACGGCCTGCCGGCCGAGGTGCAGAACGACCCGCGGGTCATCGAGGCGTATCTGGGGGCTCCGGCCGATGCTTCTTGAGATCAGTGACATCCACGTCCACTACGGGAAGATCGCCGCGCTGAAGGGCATCACCGCGGAGGTCGGCCAGGGGGAGATCGTCACGCTGATCGGCGCGAACGGCGCCGGGAAGACGACGACCCTGAAGACGATCTCGGGGCTGCGGGGCCTGTCGTCGGGCGCGATCAGGTTCGACGGCGAGGACATCAGCAGGATGCCCGGGCACAAGCGGGTGCTGGTCGGCATCGGGCAGGCGCCGGAGGGCCGGGGGATCTTCCCCGGCATGACGGTGGAGGAGAACCTGCTGATGGGCGCCTACGCCCGCAAGGACGACCCCGCCAAGGAGCTGGCCGAGGCGTTCGAGCTGTTCCCGCGGCTGGCCGAGCGCCGCAAGCAGCTGGGCGGCACGATGTCGGGCGGCGAGCAGCAGATGCTCGCGATCGGGCGGGCGCTGATGGCCAAGCCGAAGGTGCTGCTGCTGGACGAGCCGTCGATGGGGCTGGCGCCCATGCTCGTCCAGCAGATCTTCTCGATCATCCAGGAGATCAACCGGCGCGGCACGACGGTGCTGCTGGTGGAGCAGAACGCGCAGCAGGCGCTGCAGATCGCGCACCGGGCGTACGTGCTGGAGACCGGCCGGGTGGTCAAGTCGGCGCCGGCGGCGGAGCTGCTGGACGACCCGGAGGTCCGGGCCGCCTACCTGGGCGGCGAGCTGGGCGACGGCGCCGCTCCGGCGGCCGGGGAGGCCGGTCCGGCGTCCGAGGGCCCGGCCGAGGATCCGGCCGAGGGTTCCGGGGGCGGCTCCGGCGAGGAGTCCGCGAAGTAGCGGCGCGTCCGAGCGCGTCAGGCCCGCTCGGCCCGGTTCGTCCGGGTCGGGCGGGCCTCGCGCGTCGCGGGGTCCTTGCGCGTCGCGGGGGTCAGGGCAGTCGGATCTCCGCCGGGGCTGGGTCGGTCGTGGCGCCGACGGGCGGGGAGCCGTACAACCGGACGGACTTGGTCCTGGCGCCGCGGGGGACGTCGAACCACAGGTCGAACTCGACGCGCATGGACGCCCCGACCGAGAGCCGCTCCGGCTGCCGTTTGATCATGGTGGCGTTGACGTCGGGGGAGTAGGTCCTGCCGTCGGTCGTGACGAGCCGCTGCCGCCAGGTGTCGAAGACCTGGATGTCGCGTCCGGTGTTGACGGCCAGGACGCGCACGCGGGTGAAGGCGCCCTTGGCGTTCATGGAGGCGTGGGTGCCCATGACGTCGGTCATGGCCTCGCGGAAGCCGACGACGGTGAACCGCATGTCGGCGCTCCTGCCCGTCTTGCCCTCGGGGACGGCCTCGCCCTCCCGCGCCTTCTCGGCGGGGATCTTGTAGTCGGGGAGGGATGTGGCCTGCCCGGAGCCGGAGCACCCCGCGAGCGGGAGGGCCGCGGCGAGGGCGAGCGCGGCGCCCGCGAGGACGGTGCTCGCACGGCGCAGGGGGCGCGGGCCGGGGGTGCGCGTGTCAGCGTGGCGCATGCTCGGACGGTACGTCCGGGGCCTGGGACGGGTGAACGGGCGGGATCGTTTCGCAACGCAACCGCAACCGGTGATGAACCTACGCCGGTGTCGGGCGGCGGCGACCGACCCCGGACATGCGTTGACCCGGGGTCACCTTTGGGGCCGTACGAACCTTCCCCGGGCGCGTACGTTGTCTACTCGGTGACCCCGGGCCGGTCTGATCCACGCTACAGACCCGGGGGCGCGCATCGCAAAGAAAGCGCGGATCACGCCGTGTCAGCGGCCGGGCGGGGCGTCGCGCAGCATGCAGGTGAGGCGCGCGGTGCAGACCCGCCGGTCCTGGTCGTCGGTGATGACGATGTCGTAGGTGGCGAGGGTGCGGCCCCCGTGCGCGCGGGTCGCCACGCCCGTGACGTGCCCGTCGGTGGCGGACCGGTGGTGGGTGGCGTTGATCTCGATCCCGACGGCGATGCGGTCCGGGCCCGCGTGCAGGGCCGCGCCCACCGAGCCCAGGGACTCGGCCAGCACGCAGGAGGCGCCGCCGTGCAGCAGCCCGTACGGCTGGGTGTTGCCCTTGACCGGCATCCGCCCCACGACGCGCTCGGCCGAGGCCTCCAGGTACTCGACGCCCATGTTCTTCGCCAGGTCGCCGTGCGCGTCGAACTCCTCCCCCGCGAGGATCTTCGCGCCCAGGTCCTCCGGGCTCGCGCCGTCGGTGTCAGTCACTTACGCCTCCACAAAACTGTCGTACGCGCAGACTAGAGTCCTGGTGTGGCGACCTCACCAACGACCCCTGACAAGCGCGACCGGCTACTGCTGCTCGACGGCCACTCCCTGGCCTACCGGGCGTTCTTCGCATTGCCCGTGGAGAACTTCTCCACGACCGACGGGCAGCCGACCAACGCCGTGTACGGCTTCACCTCGATGCTCATCAACGTGCTGCGCGACGAGCAGCCGTCCCACATCGCGGTGGCGTTCGACCGCTCCGAGCCGACGTTCCGGCACGAGCAGTACGTGGAGTACAAGGCGGGCCGGCAGAAGACGCCCGACGAGTTCCGCAGCCAGGTCAGCCTGATCTTCGAGGTGCTGGACGCGCTGCGCATCCCGCGGCTGTCGGTCGCCGGGTTCGAGGCCGACGACATCATCGCCACGCTGTCCGTCCAGGCCACCCGCGCGGGGATGCAGACCCTCATCGTCACCGGCGACCGCGACGCGTTCCAGCTGGTCGACGACTCGGTGACGATCCTGTACCCCGTCCGCGGGGTGTCGGAGCTCGCCCGGATGGACCCCGCCGCCGTCGAGGCCAAGTACGGCGTCCCGCCCGAGCGGTACCGCGAGCTCGCCGCCCTCGTGGGGGAGAGCAGCGACAACCTGCCCGGCGTGCCCGGCGTCGGCCCGAAGACCGCCGCCAAGTGGCTCAACAAGTACGGCGACCTCGACACCCTCGTGAACCGCGTCGACGAGATCAAGGGCAAGGCCGGCGACAACCTGCGCGAGCACCTGTCCGGCGTGCTGCGCAACCAGCAGATCAACAAGCTCGACTGCGAGGTCGGCCTGGAGCTGACGCCGCCGCAGCTCGCGATGGGCCAGTGGGACCGCGAGGAGATCCACACCCTGTTCGACTCGCTGCAGTTCCGCGTCCTGCGCGAACGGCTGTACTCCTCGATCTCGGCCGCCGAGCCCGAGGCCGAGGAGGGCTTCGACGTCGAGGTGGAGTCCCTCGACCCCGGCGCCCTCGGCGCCTGGCTCGACGCCAACACCGCCGAGCGGATCGGCGTCGCCGTCACCGGCACCTGGGGCCGCGGCACCGGCGAGATCACCGCGCTGGCGCTGGCGTCCGGCAAGGGCCCCGCCGTCCACCTCGACCCGGCCGAGCTGATCGAGGACGACGAGCGCGCCCTCGCCGCCTACCTCGCCGACCCCGCCCGCCCCAAGGCGATCCACGAGGCCAAGGGCCCGATGCTGGCGTTCGCCGCGCGCGGCATGCGGCTGGAGGGCGTCACCAGCGACACCGCGCTCGCCGCCTACCTCGCGCTCCCCGGCCAGCGCACGTTCGACCTCGCCGACCTCGTCCTGCGCTACCTCCACCGCGAGCTGCGCAGCGAGACCGAGGACTCCGGCCAGCTGACCCTGGACGGCTCCGGGGAGGAAGAGGCCGCCGAAGCCCTCGCCGTCCGCGCCCGCGCCGTCACCGAGCTCGCCGACGTCCTCGACAAGGACCTCGACAAGCGCGGCGCCACCCGCCTCCTGCGCGAGGTCGAGCTGCCGCTGGTCGGCGTCCTCGCCGCCATGGAACGCGCCGGCATCGCCGTCGACGCCGACCACCTGGCGGGCCTGTCGGCGTCCCTGGGCGGCCAGGTCAAGGAGCAGGAGCAGCTCGCCCACGCCGCCGTCGGGCGCGAGTTCAACCTCGGCTCGCCCAAGCAGGTCCAGCAGGTCCTGTTCGACGAGCTGAACCTGCCCAAGACCAAGCGCACCAAGACCGGCTACACCACCGACTCCGAGGCCCTCACGACCCTCCTGGAGAAGGACGGCCACCCCGTCCTGGAGCACATCCTGCGGTGGCGGGAGGTCGCCAAGCTCAAGAGCATCGTCGACTCCCTGATCCCCATGGCCGACGACGCCGGCCGCATCCACACCACGTTCAACCAGATGATCGCCGCCACCGGCCGGCTGTCCTCCACCGACCCCAACCTGCAGAACATCCCCATCCGCACCGCCGAAGGCCGCCAGATCCGCGAGGCCTTCGTCGTCGGCGACGGCTACGAGTCCCTCCTCACCGCCGACTACTCCCAGATCGAGCTGCGCATCATGGCGCACCTCTCCGAGGACGACGCGCTCCTGGAGGCCTTCGGCTCCGGCGCCGACTTCCACACCATCACCGCGTCCCGCGTCTTCGGCCTCCCGCCCGAGCAGATCGACTCCGAACTGCGCGCACGCATCAAGGCCATGAACTACGGCCTCGCCTACGGCCTGTCCGCCTACGGCCTCTCCCAGCAGCTGCGGATCTCCCCGGACGAGGCGCGCGGCCTCATGGAGGAGTACTTCGAACAGTTCGGCGGCGTCCGCGACTACCTCCGCGACATCGTCGCCAAAGCCCGCCAGGAGGGCTACACCGAGACCATCCTCGGCCGCCGCCGCTACCTGCCCGACCTCAACTCCGACAACCGCCAGCGCCGCGAAATGGCCGAACGCATGGCCCTCAACGCCCCCATCCAGGGCTCGGCCGCCGACATCATCAAGGTCGCCAGCCTCAACGTCGACCGCGCCCTCCGCGACGCCGGCCTCACCTCCCGGATGCTCCTCCAAGTCCACGACGAACTCGTCTTCGAAGTCGCCCCAGGCGAACTCGACGACCTGAAAACCCTCGTCAGCACCCAGATGGCCGCCGCCTACGAACTACGCGCCCCCCTGAGCGTCTCCATGGGCACCGGCCGCACCTGGCAGGACGCTGCTCATTAAATTGCTTTTTTCTCCTCCTTCGGGCCTGGCGGCCCTCCATCGTCGATAAAAGCGGGCGATCGCTGGCATCGCTCCGTCTCGCCTTGCGGCTCGCTGCGCGATCAGGTTCTCGCTTCGCTTGAACCTGCCTTCGGACGCGATCGCGACCATTGAGGTTGTTGAGGGGTTGCGGTGGGGGCTGGGGTTGTTGTGCTGTGTTTTTTGCAGTGCTCTCCTGCTTCGGGGCTGGTGGTCCCCCGTCGTCGAGTACTGGGGGCGATGGCTGGTATCGCTTCGTCTCGCCTGGCGGCTCGCTGCGCGATCAGGTTCTCGCTTCGCTTGAACCTGCCTTCGGACGCGTTTGCGGGTTCTGGTTGGTGTGGGGCCCTGGGACGGGTGATGTGGGCACAGTGGTGGGTGCTGGGTGGTGTGCGCGGCTCAAACTGTGCGGGGCGCTGCTGGCCCGGCTGCTGTGCGGGTGGGGCCGCGCTCGGTGGTGGTGGCAGTCGCCTACGAGCTGGTCTTCTCGGTTCTGCGGGGCGCACGGGCACCGTCATTGGTGTTCGCGGTGATGCCGCGGGCCGTGGACGCGGGCGTTGAGTTCGTTCCGCTCGGCGGGGCGTGCGGGCTCGTGGCGGTCGGAGGCGGCTTGGTGGTGAGTGCTCTCAATGTTGGCTGCGGCACCGGCATGACTGCCGGCTGTGCATCGCGGTCGGGTGGTGGGTAGGCGGGGCGCTGCGCCGCTTCTCATCGGGCACGCACGTTCTGCGGAAGGTGGAACACCGCTTGGGCTCTTCCCCCGATGGGGTGGCTGAGGGGCGCTTCGGTTGGCTGCCTGCGCTGATCGGCGCGGTGGGGTGAGTTGTCGCCGCGGTTCTGGATCGGAGTGAGGGCGTCGGGTGCCGGGGGCGCGGGGTTTGGTCTTCCGTATCTGTCAGCGTGCGCCGTTCTGCTGGGAGGCGGTGTTTTGGGCCGTCGTGCCTTTCGGCCGTGGAGTATGCCTTTGTGGGGGTATTTATCCTGGTTTGTCGGGTTGTGGTGATGGGGTGAGTGGAGGTTTGTGGCGGGGGTGTTGTTTTTCGGGGGTGGGTGGGTTTTACCGGGGGTTTTCGGACTTGGTTCTCTGTGGGGCGGGGTGGGAGTGGTGCGTGGGGATCATTCGGGTACGCCAGTGGGTGTCCGTAGATGTCCGGGGGGTCGTACGCTGTCCCCCTGGTCCTGTTCGGGTCTACCGGCGGGGGTACTGTGCCTCTCCTTCACAAGATCGCTGGAGTTGTGGTCGTCTGTGCCGTGGTCCTGGGGCTGACGCTTCCCGGGGGGCGCAAGGAGCATCGCAAGGAGAACGTGGCCCAGCGGGCCGGGGCCGCCTCTGATGCGACGCCCACCGCGCGGGCGGCCAAGGCGGGGATCACGCCCGTTCCCGGGCCGCCGGGGGCCTCGGGGAGTGCGGCGCCTTCGGTGACGGTGTCCACGCCCATCGCCGCGGCGGCGGCCGGGGCGGTCGCGGCCAAGGCCAACGAGCTGGGGCAGATCCCGGTGCTGATGTACCACCGGATCATGAAGAAGCCGGAGCTGTCGCTGGACCGGTCGAGCAAGGAGCTGTACGACGAGCTGACCGGGCTCGCCAAGGACGGCTACTACCCGATCACGGCGGCGGAGTTCGTCAGCGGGCGGATCGACGTGCCGGCGGGCCGGCACCCCGTGGTGCTGACGTTCGACGACAGCACGCCCGGGCACTTCGGGCTCGACCCGCAGGGCAACCCGGCGCCCGACACGGCCGTGGCGGTCATCGAGCAGGTCGCGCGGGAGAACCCGGGGTTCCGGCCGGTCGCGACGTTCTACCTGAACAAGGAGCTGTTCGGGATGGACGAGACGCGGGCCGCGGCCGGGCTGGGATGGCTCCGGCAGCACGGGTTCGAGCTCGGCAACCACACCGTGACCCACCCGAGCCTGTCCGGCATGTCCGAGAAGGGCGTGCACAAGGAGATCGGGGACATGGAGGACCGGATCGTCCGGCTCACCGGGGCGCACGCGACCACGTTCGCGTACCCGTTCGGGGCCGTCCCGAAGAAGAAGGCGTGGGCCGAGAAGCAGGACGGCCGGTACGCCTTCCAGGGGATCTTCCTGGCCGGGTGGCGGCCGTCGGTCTCGCCGTTCGACGCCGACTTCGACCGGTGGAACATCGACCGGGTGCGGTCCGAGGGCAAGATCAAGGAGAACGACTGCACCAAGTACTGCTCCACGGCGTGGCTGGAGTACCTGGACAAGAACCCCGACGAGCGGTACACATCAGACGGAGACCCGAACACCGTGACGTTTCCGAAGGCGGCCGAGGACCGGATCGCCAAGCAGTACCGGGCCTACGCGCGGATGTACTGATCGCGGCGCCGCCAGGCGGATTGACCCCGGGACTTCGGTCCCATATCCTGATCGCTGCGCTGTGGGCCTGCGCGCGCTTCGGACGGAGCAGGCTCGCGCTCGGTCAGGTCGGCGAC
Organism: Actinomadura sp. NPDC049753; assembly: GCF_040674655.1. Classification (NCBI taxonomy): domain Bacteria; kingdom Bacillati; phylum Actinomycetota; class Actinomycetes; order Streptosporangiales; family Thermomonosporaceae; genus Actinomadura; species Actinomadura sp. NPDC049753. The sequence continues at coordinate 17,578 of NZ_JBFARL010000031.1, forward strand.
ATCGGTTCGGTTCACTGACGCGGCGGTTGCCCGCGTTCCCTTCCGGTCTTCGGCAGGGCGGATAACGGCCCTCCGCGCACAAGCCCATCACGACTTCCATGTCCGTACCGGAGCCAGCCGACACATGACGAGCAGCACCGAGGCCACCTCGACCACCCCGCAGGTAGCGGTCAACGACATCGGGTCCGAGGAAGCCTTCCTCGCCGCGATCGATGAGACCATCAAGTACTTCAACGACGGCGACATTGTCGAAGGCACTGTCGTCAAGGTCGATCGTGACGAGGTCCTCCTCGACATCGGCTACAAGACCGAGGGCGTCATCCCCTCGCGTGAGCTGTCCATCAAGCACGACGTCGACCCGAACGAGGTCGTCTCCACCGGAGACCACGTCGAGGCCCTCGTCCTCCAGAAGGAGGACAAGGAGGGCCGGCTGATCCTGTCCAAGAAGCGCGCCCAGTACGAGCGCGCCTGGGGCACGATCGAGAAGATCAAGGACGAGGACGGCATCGTCACCGGCACGGTCATCGAGGTCGTCAAGGGCGGTCTCATCCTCGACATCGGGCTGCGCGGCTTCCTGCCCGCCTCGCTGGTCGAGATGCGCCGGGTCCGCGACCTGCAGCCCTACGTCGGGCGCGAGCTCGAGGCCAAGATCATCGAGCTGGACAAGAACCGCAACAACGTGGTGCTGTCCCGCCGCGCCTGGCTGGAGCAGACGCAGAGCGAGGTCCGCCAGACCTTCCTCAACACGCTGCAGAAGGGCCAGGTCCGCAAGGGCGTCGTGTCCTCGATCGTCAACTTCGGCGCGTTCGTCGACCTCGGCGGCGTCGACGGTCTGGTGCACGTCTCCGAGCTGTCCTGGAAGCACATCGACCACCCCTCCGAGGTCGTCGAGGTCGGCCAGGAGGTCACGGTCGAGGTCCTGGACGTCGACATGGAGCGCGAGCGCGTCTCCCTGTCGCTCAAGGCGACCCAGGAAGACCCGTGGCAGCAGTTCGCCCGCACCCACCAGATCGGGCAGGTCGTCCCGGGCCGGGTCACCAAGCTGGTGCCGTTCGGCGCGTTCGTCCGCGTCGAGGAGGGCATCGAGGGCCTGGTGCACATCTCCGAGCTGGCCGAGCGGCACGTGGAGATCCCCGAGCAGGTCGTCCAGGTCGGCGACGAGATCTTCGTGAAGATCATCGACATCGACCTCGACCGGCGCCGGATCAGCCTGTCGCTCAAGCAGGCCAACGAGGGCGCCGCGGGGATCGAGGAAGAGGACTTCGACCCGACCCTGTACGGCATGCCGGCCGAGTACGACGACCAGGGGAACTACAAGTACCCCGAGGGCTTCGACGCCGACACCGGCGAGTGGCTCGAGGGCTTCGACGAGCAGCGCGAGACCTGGGAGCGGCAGTACGCCGAGGCCCGCGCCCGCTTCGACGCCCACCGCAAGCAGATCGAGGAGGCCCGCAAGGCCGAGGCGGAGGCCGGTGCCGAGCCCACGGGCGGCGGCGGTGGCGAGACCTCCTACTCCGGCGGCGGCGAGAGCGAGTCCGGCGGTGGCGCCCTGGCCACCGACGAGGCGCTCGCCGCACTGCGGGAGAAGCTCTCCGGCGGGCAGTGACGCCCAGCCGACGCGCCGTCCGCGCGCGGCCGCCCCGGCGGCTCGCGCGCGGCGGCCGGTGAGACCCTGAACACGGCCGGAGAACGATCTTTCGAGATCGGCCTCCGGCCGTGCTGCGGTTGCGCCACCATGACCCTGAAGGCACGCGCCGGTCCGCGGCGCTCCGCAGCATCCGCACGTCCCGAAGGTCCGCTCGTCCCCCGGGAGCAGTCGTTCAATTGGCCAGCACAGACGTAGGCACCAGGACCGGCGGCCCGGCCGCGGCCGGCCCCCCGATCGTCCCGCAGGGCCCCGCCAGACTCGCGCTGATCGCCGTGACCGTCGCGGTGCTCGCGCAGACGCTGCGGTTCTCGCTTCCGCAGCTCGACCACTTCGCCGACGAGGCCGGGACCGCGGCCGCCGCCGGCGCGGTGCTCGTGGTCTACCTCGCCGGGTTCGCCGCCCCGCTGATCCGCCGCTTCGCCGGCCCGCGCGGGCTGCTGCTCGCCGGCGTCGGCGGGCTGTTCGCCGTCCGGCTCCTCGCCCAGGCGCTCGACCCCCGCACCTGGCTCGCGTTCGCCGGCACCGCCATCGGCATGATCGCCGTCGCGGCGCTGTACGAGGGCGCCCGCGGCCTGTCGGGGGTTGGTTTCGCCACTGCCACCGTCGCGGGCCTGTCCATCGACGGCGCCGTGCGGATGTGCTTCGCCACCTGGGACCCGGTGTGGCGCGACGGCCTCGGCCCCTGGCTGGCCTGCCTGGCGTTCGTCGGCGTCGGCGCCGCCGCGCTCTACCGCGAGCTGGCGTCCGGACCCGTCACCGCGCCCGGCGTGTCCTGGCGGGACGCGCTCGGCGCCGCGGCGTTCGGGCCGTTCCTCGCGCTGCAGATCCTCGTCCTCGCCAGCCCCGCGTTCGTGGCCTCGTCGGGGTGGCAGTCGCTGACCGGCGCGCACGTCGCGATCGTGATCGGGCAGGGCCTCGCGCTGGCGTTCCTGGCCTCCGGGCTCGCCGTGCGGGCCGTGCCGGGCGGCGTGTGCGTGCTCGGCGGGACGGTCCTCGGCGTCGGCGCGGGCGCCGTCGCCGGCACGTACGCGGTCTCCGGCATCGAGGTCGTGCCCGTCGTGATCGTCGGGCAGGTGCTGTCGGCGTGGCTGCTCGCCGTGGCGTGCCGCGCGCCGCTGCGCCGCGCCGGGACCGGCGGGCCCGTCTGGCGGGTCGACGCCGGCGCCGCGCTCGGCGGCCTGCTTGTCGCCGCGATCCTCATCCCGTACCAGGTCAGCGCGGTCTCGCCGCTGCCGGTTCCCAACAACCTGCTGCCCGGCCTCGCCGGCATCCTGCTCGGCGCGCTCGCGGCGATCGCCGCGGCGCGCGGCGGGCCGCTGCCCGCCCGCGCCCCGCTGCGGGCTCTCACCGCCGGCGCCGCCGCGCTGGTGCTGCTGGCCGGCACCCTCGTGTTCACCGTGGCCGCGCCGGACGGCGAGGCCCCCGCGGCGCCCGCCGCGGGGCAGGTGCGGGTGCTCAGCTACAACATCCACGACGCGGTCAACCAGTCCGGCCGCCTCGACCCCGAGGGCGTCGCGCGCGTCATCGAGGGGCAGCGCGCGCAGGTCGTCCTGCTGCAGGAGGCCGGGCGCGGGTCGCTGCTGTCCGGCACCACCGACGTCGCCGTGTGGCTGTCGCGGCGCCTCGGCATGAAGCTGATCTGGGGGCCCGCCGCCGACGGCCAGTTCGGCAACGCGATCCTGACGTCGCTGCCGGTGCGCAGCTCCGGGACGGGCCGGATGCCGAAGGGCGACTGGTCGCAGATCCGCGGCTACGTGTGGGCGCGGCTCGCCGTCGGCCGGACCACGGTGGACGTGTGGTCGACGCACCTGGAGGGCGGCGACGACCGGGGCCACGAGCGGGCCCGGGAGATCGCGGCGCTGCTGCGGGCGTGGGGCGGCGCTCCCCGCACGATCATCGGCGGCGACTTCAACGCGGGCCCGGGCAGCCCGGAGCTGACCGCGATGACCGACGGCACCGACCTGCGCAACACCGCGATCGGCGGCGAGCAGTACCCGACCAGGTCCGACGGCACCAGCACCGACTGGGTCTTCGGGTCGGACGGTGTGCTCGTCACCGACTACGACGTGCCCGAGTCCGACGCCTCCGACCACTACCCGGTCGCGGTGACCGTCCGGATCGGCCGGTGAGCGGACGCAGGCGGCGTCCGCCTCTAGGGTCAGGGCATGAGCGAAGCGCACCGGGGGGCGCGGGGCGTCGGCCCCCGCAAGGAGACCGCGCATGAGCACTGAGACGGTCGTGATCGAGCGGGCGGCCCCTGCGGACGCGGGGGAGATGATGACCGTGCAGCGGGCCGCCTACGTCTCGGAGGCCCAGCTGTACGGCGACCCGTTCATCCCGCCGCTGGTGGAGTCGGTCGAGCAGCTCGGCAAGGTGCTGGCCGGGGACGCCGTGGTGCTGAAGGCGGTCGAGGACGGCCGCCTCGTCGGCGCCGTGCGCGCCCAGTTCAGCGACCGCACGTGCCTGGTCGGGCGGCTCGTCGTGGCCCCCGACCTGCAGCGCCGCGGCGTCGGGCGGCGCCTGATGACGGAGCTGGAGGACGAGATCGCCGGGCGCGCCGACGCGTGCGTGCTGTTCACCGGCCACCTCAGCGAGGCGAATCTGCGCCTGTACCGGCGGCTCGGCTACTCCGAGACGCATCGGGAGCGCGTCGCCGCGCACCTCACCCTCGTCCACATGCGCAAGGCCCTCGTCCCCGCCGGGACCCCGTAGCCGCCGGAAGCCCTCAGCCGACGCGCCGCTAGGGTGAGTCCCGTGCTGAAAGTGGGACTCACCGGCGGGATCGGTTCGGGCAAGAGCGAGGTGTCGAGGCGGCTGCGCGAGCACGGCGCGGTCGTCATCGACGCCGACAGGATCGCCCGCGAGGTGGTCGAGCCGGGCACTCCGGGTCTCGCCGCCGTGGTGGCGGAGTTCGGCGAGGACGTGCTGCTCCCGGACGGCGCCCTCGACCGGGAGAAGGTCGGCCGCATCGTGTTCGCCGACCCGGACCGGCTCGCCGCCCTGAACGCGATCGTCCACCCGCTGGTGGGGGAGCGGATGCAGGAGCTGATGGACGCCGCCCCCGCGGACGCGGTCGTCGTCTACGACGTGCCCCTCCTGGCGGAGAACGGGCTGGCCGGCATGTACGACGAGGTCGTCGTCGTGGACGCGCCCGAGGAGGTCCAGCTCGACCGCCTCGTCGCCCGCCGCGGCATGACGGAGGAGGACGCCCGCGCCCGCATGGCCGCCCAGGCGTCCCGCGCCGACCGCCGCGCCGTCGCCACCCACGTCATCGACAACTCCGGCACCCTCACCGACCTGAAGACCCGGGTCGACGCCCTCTGGGCCTCTCTCACCCGCCGCGCCGCCCCCTAGAACGGGGCGTCGAGGGGGAGGCGGCGGACCTCGGGGAGGTAGGCGTCGAGCTCGCCCGGCTCGAAGCGGCACAGGCCCACGGCGTACCAGAACTCGGCGGTGGCGTTGCCCTCCCACTTGTAGCGGCCGTCGGGGGCCAGGGCGGCCCAGCCCTCGGCCAGGCCGAGGAGGGTGGCGCGGCGCGCGGGGGCGGTGCGGTCGGTGACGTCCCACAGGATGACGGCGCCGTCGTCGCCCGCGGTGGCGAGCAGGGAGCCGTCCGGGCTGAACGCCGCGGACCAGACGCGGCGGGTGTGGCCGGTGAGGGTGTGCAGCAGCCGCCCGTCGGACGGGTCCCAGAGGCGCACGACGAGGTCGTCGCCCGCGCTGGCGAGCATCGCCCCGGACGGGTGGAACGCGGCCGTCCACAGGCGCCCGGTGTGCTCGGTGAGGGTGTGCAGGAGCTCGCCCGTGGACGGGTCCCAGAGGCGGACGGTCCCGTCGTTGCCGGCGCTGGCGAGCGTCTCCCCGGACGGTGAGAACGACACCTGGTACACGCGGTCGCCGTGGCCCCGCAGCTCGGCGGAGAGCTCGCCCGTGAGGGGGCTCCAGAGGCGGACGACGCCGTCGTCGCAGCCGGTGGCGACCAGGGCGCCGCCGGGCTGGAAGTCGATGGAGCGGACGCGGCCCCGGTGCCCGGCCAGGTTGACGATCTCGCGGCCGGTCGTCCAGTACCAGAGCCGGACGGAGTCGTCGTCGTTGGCGGTGGCGAGGACGTCCCCGGACGGCGCGAACGCCTGCGCCCAGACGTGGTCGGTCTCGACGTTCAGCTCGCGTTCGAACGTGCCCGTCCCGGCCTGCCACAGGTGGACGCCGCCGTCGTTGGTGGCGGTGGCGAGCTGGGAGTCGCGGGTGTTGAACGCGGCGGAGGTGAGGTTGTCGGCGACGCCGCGCAGCTCGCGGATCATGCGGCCGGTGCGCGGGTCCCAGAGCCGGACGAGGCCGTCGTTGCCGCTGGCGGCGAGCATGCCGCCGTCGGGGCTGAACGCCACGCCGGTGACGCGGCGGCCGTGGCCGCGCAGCACGACGCGGCACTGCCCGGTCTCGGCGTCCCACAGCCGCGCCGTGCCGTCGTTGCTGCTGGTGGCGAGCTGGGCGCCGTCCGGGCGGAACGCGAACGGCCACACGGCGCCGCGGTGCCCGGCCAGTTCGAGGCGCTGCCGGCCGGTGAGCGGGTCCCACAGGCGGACGGACCCGGCGCTGTCGGCGGTGGCGAGGCGGCCGCCGTCCGGGCTGAAGCCGGCCTGGTAGATGCCGCCGCCGTGGCCGGTGAGGGCGCCGCGCTGCTGTCCGTCCTCCCAGATGCGGATGGACCCGTCGGTGTCGCCGGTGACCAGGAGGCCCCCGTCCGGGTGGAACGCGATGGCGTAGACGCGGCCGGTGTGGCCGAGGAGCTCCTGGCGGATCTCGCCGGTGCGGATGTCCCAGAGCCGGACGACGCCCGCCTCGTCCCCGGCGGCGAGCAGGGAGCCGTCCGGGTGGAACACGGCGCGGAACACCGCGCCGTGGTGGCCGGCCAGCTCCCGGCGCAGCGCGCCGGTGGCGAGGTCCCAGACGCGCAGCGTGCCGCCCGCGTCGCCGGTGACCATGAGCGAGCCGGCGGGGTCGAACACGGCGGTGTAGACGGGGGCGGTGTGCCCGGGCAGCTCGTGCAGGAGGAGGCCGGACACGGCGTCCCACACCCTGATGGTCCCGTCGGCGGCGCCGGCGGCGACGAGGTCGCCGCCCGCGGGGGAGCGCCCCCCGACGACCAGGGGCCACACGCCGTCGGGGTGGACGGCGAAGGTGTGCGCGGTGTGGCCGGTGGCGAGGTCCCACAGGCGGACGGAGCCGTCGGCGGACGCGCTCGCCAGGAGGCCGCCCGCGCCGTCGAAGGCGACCGCGTAGGCGCGGTCGGTGTGGCCCTGGAGGTTGCGCAGCGGTGTGCCCGTGACGGCGTCGCAGACGAGGACGCCGCCGTCCTCGCTGCCGATGGCCAGGACGGAGCCCGCGGGGCTGTAGGCGAGCGGCTGGGGGAGGCGGCTGGTCTGGAAGTGGAAGCCGTAGGGGACGCCCACCGCGGCCGGCGCGACCTGGATGTCGATCGGGCGGCCCGGCGCGATGGCCGCCTCGCGCAGTTCGGGGGCGTTCGCGACGCGGTCGGGGAGTACGGCGTCGACGAGGGCGGCGCGGGTCCAGCGGCTGCCCTCGACGGCGACGTCGCGCAGGTCGGCGCGGGCCAGGCGGGCCCGGGACAGGTCGGCGCCGCGCAGGTCGGCCCCGGTCAGGGTGGCCTCGTCCAGGCGCGCCCCGGCGAGGGAGGCGTCGCGCAGGACGGCGCGCGAGAGGTTCGCGCCCACGAGCTGGGCGTCGGTGAGGTCGGCGCCGGTGAGGTCGACCTCCTGGAGGTCGCGGTAGGACAGGTCCTCGCCCTGCAGGCGGGCGCCGCGCAGGTCGGTGTGGGCGGGGGTGCGCAGCCGCGTCGTGATGCGGATCGCGTTGGCGCGGGCGATGTCGTCGGCCTCGGGGTCGGCGAGCACCCGGGCCGTCCATTCCTGGCAGGCGCGTGTGTCGGCGAGGTCGCAGAGGAAGTCGACGGCGAGCTGGGTCAGGGCGCGGCGGCCGAGGGCGGCCGGCTCCTCGCCCTTGGCGAACTCGTCCGCGATGTGCCGGGCGACGAGCCACTCCATGACGGACGTGTGGATGAAGCCGAACAGGCCTTCGGGGGTGCGCACGAGCAGGCTCCCGGCGCCGACGGCGTGGGTCACCTGGTGCGGCGACATCCGTCCCCCGGCGAGACCGGTGAGGGCGTCGGCGACGTCGGCCAGCTCGGCGAGCCGCAGGAACTGCTCGTTGCCCTCCCACAGCCGCAGCGCGAGCGTCCCCACGGCCTGCCACATGTCCTCGACCTCCAGCCCGGACGGGCCGCCCGCGCCGCCGACCCGCTCGGCCTCGTACGCGAGCCAGGACGACAGGATCTCCTGGTAGAGGTCGGCGGGGCTGACGGCGCGGCGCGCCTGCGCGACCGCGCGCAGCCGCTCCTCGGGCAGGTCGGCGATGAACGACAGCATCCGCGGGTTGGACGTCAGCGCCAGCAGCTCCTCGATCCCGGCCAGCAGGGTCAGCCGGTCCTCGGCGGCGTCCTCGTCGCCGTACCGGTTCACCAGGTACGAGCGGACCTGCGGGGGCGTGAACTCCTCCAGGGAGAGGACGCGGCGGTGCGGCAGGACGCCGACCTTCTCGCCGAGGGCGGTCAGCACCTGCGCCTGGGACTTGAAGTGCTGCGTCCGGCTCGCCACCACGATCTTCGCCTTGTCCTGGGCGGCCTGCAGCAGCGTGTCGAGGTGGTCGGCGGCCCGGTCGTAGGTCATCCGCGTCACCAGCTCGTCGAACCCGTCGAAGAGCAGGACGATGCGGCCCTGGCGGAGCATGTAGTGGAACGCCTTGAGGTCGATCAGCTCCTCGCCGTGGTTGGCCAGGTGCGCGGCGACCAGGCCGTCCACCGAGTGCGCCTTGTCGAGCGCCCGCAGCTCGATGAGGATCGGGACGACGTGCGGCAGCTCCTCCGGGATGCGGCGGGCCAGCTCCCGCAGGGCGAAGGTCTTGCCGCGGCCGAAGTCGCCGAGCAGCAGCAGGAAGCGCCCGTGGTCGGCGGCCAGCAGCCGCAGCATCTCGCCGACCACGTCGTCGTGGACGTCCGCGCCCGACCGCCGCCCGTCGCCGGGTTCGCTCTCCGGGAGGAACCGGTCGAGCTCCCGGTAGCGCTGGGGGACGTACAGGGACGGCGGGTAGAGCCCGCCGGCGGACAGCCGTCCCGTCTGGGCGGCGACGTACTCAGACAGGTCGACCAGGCCCTGGAACTCGGTGAGGCTGCGCACCCGGATGCCGCGGCGCAGCGCGTCTTCGCGCACGGACCGGGCCGGGGCCGGCCCCAGGTACACCAGTTCCGAGCCGTGGTCGGTGCCGTCGGCGTGCACGTGCCGGACGAACGCGTCCACGTCCGCCTCGGTGACCTGCCCCACGTGGGCGCCGATGCGGTACTGGCGGACGAAGCCGTCCTCCAGGTGGGTGAGCAGGAGGTGCGGCGGGTCGGAGCGGCCGTCCTCGCGCGCGGGCGGGACGACGCGCCGGATGGTGGCGCGCTCGAACCGCGTCTCGCACGCCTCCGTCAGGCGGTCCAGCAGGCGCCCCGCGGGATCGGGGACGGGGTCGGCGGTGCCGTCGCCGCCGGGCCCGAGTTCGGGGGAGGGAGGGGCCGGCGGGGTCTGCGCGAGGGGCGGCGGGAACGTTCCGCCCACGGCCGTCCAGGACCGTTCGAGGCGTTCCGGGCCGCGCCTGGCGGCGTCCTCGGGGATCCAGCGCTCCAGCCCGTCCCCGCGCACGACGACGAGCTGGTGCCGGCCGGGGCCCAGCGCCGGGACGCACGGGACGTCGCCGGAGGCCAGCACGGGGACGGCGCCGTACTCCGACTCGGTCCCCTGGAAGAACAGGTTGATGTGGGCGGCGAGGAGCGTCTCCACCGTCTCGGGATCGCGCAGCGCGCCCGGCTCGCCCGCGATGGGCGTGTGCTCGACGGCGCCGAGGCGCAGCCAGCCCTCGTCCTCGAAGTGCCGCAGCCGCTGGTTGAACCAGGCGGCCTGCGCCTGGCCGACGCGCCCGTAGCGGTCCTCCTCGCGGTGGGACTGCGGCAGCGTCGAGTTGAGCCCCGCCACCACCACCTTCAGGTCGGGGACGGGGAACAGCGTCCACGGCTGGGCGCTGTCGAAGATGAGCGCGTCGATGCCCTGGTAGAACTCCTTGAACAGGCCCGCGTAGTGCCGCCACTTGGGCCAGTACGGCGGCTGCGGCTCGATGTCGTCGGCCTCGCAGCTGGAGAAGTACGCCTGGCAGGCCGCGCGGGTGACGTCGTGGGTGCCGGGCACGACCACGACGCGCTGCGCCTCCAGGCCGAGCAGCGCGCGCAGGCTCGTCAGGAACGACAGCGCCTCGGTGAACTCCTTGCGGCTTCCCGAGTGGGTGAGGTTCCCGGTGACGACGATCAGGTCGGGGCGCGGCACTCCGGCGTCGGCCAGCCGCGTCACGTCGCTCCAGATCCGGTCCTGGAGCTCCACCGCGGTCGTCGGCTCGCCGGGCTCGGCCAGCGTCCGGCCGAAGCGGGGACCGGAGACGTGCAGGACGGTCAGGTGCTCGCGCGGCTCGTGCCCGGAGTCCGCGGCGGGGAACGCCGGCGCGGCGACGGGCGCCCGCCGGGCGGGCCGCTCACCGGCCGGCCCGGGCCGGCCGCCCCCGCCACCGCCTCCGGGCCCGTCAGGCTCCTCCAGGCGGCCTACCAGCGGTTCCCGGCCACCGGGAAGCGGCCCGGGGCGGTACTGCCCGGCTCCGGGGAAGCCAGGGCCGTGGAGGGGGCGCGCGTGGCCGGCGAGGGCCTCCTGGATGCGGCGCATCAGCAGCCGCCGCGCCTCGTCCGGGTCGTCCACCCCCACCAGGTCCACGTAGGTGATCGTGGAGAGCAGGCCGTCGATCGGGCAGTCCTCGATGCGGACCGTGACCAGCTTGCGCGCCGGGTCGTCCGGGTCGGCCCGCAGCGCCGCCATCCACTCCATCCGCCCGTACCGGGAGCGCAGGTAGTTGCGCGACAGCACCGCCACCACGACCTTGGCCTCCGACAGGCCCCGGTCCATGTAGTCGATGAAGTTGGTCCCGGGCACGAAGTCCCACGCCTGCATCATCGTGCGGTGCCCGGCGGCCTCCAGCTGCCAGGCGATCCACGACGCCCACCGTTCGTCGGCCGGCGAGTAGCTGATGAAGAAGTCGGTCGGGCGCTCCTGGGGGTGGCCGGGGGTCGTCATGGCGCCAGTATCGCGCGGAGCACGGCCGGACCGCAGTCACCCGGCCGCCTGTGGAATCATGACGCGCGTGCCGCCCCCTCCGACCGAGGCCCTCCGCCGTGCCGCGGGCTCCCTGGGCGTCCTCGACTGGATCCGCATCGCCGTCCTGGGGCTCGGACTGGTGTTCGTCGCCACCGGCCTGCTGCCCGCCGACACGGCCCGCTCCAGTGTCGGACGGATCGCGCCCCTGCTGCTCTTCCTGTTCAGCGTCATCATCCTGGCGGAGCTGACCAAGGAGGCCGGGGTCTTCGACGCGATCGCGCAGCGGATGGCCCAGGCCGGCCGCGGCAACTACGCCGCGCTGTTCCTGCTGTGCGTGGCGTTCGCGTCGCTCACCACCGTCTTCCTCAACCTGGACACGACCGCGGTACTGCTGACCCCCGTCATGCTGGCCCTGGCGGCGCGCGCGCGGATCGCGACCCTCCCGCTGGCCATGACGACGGTGTGGCTGGCCAACACCGCGAGCCTGCTCCTCCCGGTGTCCAACCTGACCAACCTGCTAGCCGCCGACCGCGTGGCGCTGGAGACCCGGGCGTTCGCAGCGCGCATGTGGGCGCCGCAGTTGGCGGTCCTGGCCGTGACCATGGTGCTGCTGTGGGTCTTCTACTGGCGGCGGCGGATGCGCGGAGAGGAGACCTACGACCCGCCCGCTCCGGCGCCCGTCCAGGACCGGGTGCTGTTCTCCGCCACCGGCGCCGCGTGCCTGCTGTTCATCGGGGCGATCCTCGCCGGCGTGCACACCGGGATTCAGCTGGGCTTCGCCGCGACCGCCGCCGCCGCCGTGGCCGTGGTCGCCTTCGCCGTGCGCGACCGGTCGGCGCTGCGCCCCGCGCTCATCCCCTGGCAGCTCATGGTGTTCGTCACCGGGCTGTTCCTGGTCGTCCCCACCCTGGAGCGTTTCGGGCTGGACGACGCCATGCGCGCACTGATCGGCGAGGACGGCGGCACGGCCGGGGCGGTCCGGGCGGCGTTCTCGGGGGCGGGGCTGTCGAACGTCCTCAACAACCTCCCCGCCTACGTGGCGGGGGAGTCGGCCGTGCCCGCCTCGAACAAGGACCAGCTGCTGTCACTGCTCGTGGGGACGAACGTGGGGCCCGTCATCACGCCCTGGGGGTCGCTGGCCACGCTGCTGTGGTTCGAATGGTGCCGGCGCTGGGACGTGCGCGTGCCGATGCGCACGTTCGTGCTGGCGGGGACGGTCCTGGCCGTGACGGGCTCGGCCGCCGCAGTCGGAGCCCTCCTGCTGACCGGCTGAGCCCGCCCTGGTGAGGGGCTCACCGGGTCAGGGAGGCGCGCCCGCCCTTCGGGTCGATCTTCGCCGTGGTCTCCAGGAGCCGGCCGAGCAGTTCGGGACGCGCCGCCACGAAGCCCAGCTCGGACGCCGGGCGGTCGATGCCCAGCTCGTACGGGGCGCCGTCCAGGCGGCGCAGCTCGGCGCCCGCCTCGGCCGCCACCAGCATCCCGGCGGGCAGGTCCACGATCTCGGGCAGGTACCCGACGATGCCGTCGATGTCGCCGCGCGCCAGCATCGTCCACGCCACCAGCGGCGCCCACAGTTGCAGCATGCGCGCGCAACGCAGCTCCAGGGCCGAGCGCATGGCGAACGCCACCGGATCGCCCGCCCCGACCTGGTGGCCCTGCGTCCAGGCCAGCAGCGGGTTCCTCTCCCGCCCCGGCCGGGGGCGGTCGGCCAGCGTCAGGGGCCCCTCCGGGCCGAGGGCGCCCCGCCCGCGCACCGCCGACCACGTCCGGCCGCTCACCGGGTCGTGGACGACGCCCAGGACCGGCTCGGCGCGCGCGCACAACGCGAGCCCGACCGCGTACACCGGCATGCCGATCGCCACGTTGTTGGTGCCGTCCAGCGGGTCGACGAGCCAGACCATCTCCTCGCCGGGCGCGCCGTCGAGGATCCCGGACTCCTCGGCGATGATCCGGTGCCCCGGGTACGCGGCCCGCAGCCGCCCGACGATCAGGTCCTCGGCGGCGGTGTCCAGCTCGGTCACCACGTCCCCGCCCGCGCCCTTCGGCCGCACGCCGAGGGGGCCGTCCACACGGGCGCTGAGCAGCGCGCCCGCCGCCTCCGCCGCCTCCACCGCCACGCGGCGGGCCTCGGAGAGATCGACCGGAAGGGCCGCTGACGGGGTCGTGGGTCTCATCGGGCCTCTCCAGGGGGATCCGGCGTCCGGCTACCGGCGCGGTGAGCAGTGGGCGGCGGCGATCCTGCGGGCCGAGCGCCGCAGGGCCCGCAGGGTGTCGGCGTGGTCGGAAAGCGAGCGGCGCACCTTGTGGCTGGGAACGTCCAGAGGGCCGAGCGACAGGTCGCCCCCGCCCGGCGTCTGCCGGCCCAGGGCGACCGTGGCGGCGTCCAGCCCATCTTCTATGAGCGTGCTGTGGAAGACACCGGCGGGCAGGGTGTACGACTCCCCGGTCCGGTGCGTGCTGGACTTGGCGGGGGCGCAGTGGACGACCCTCCCGGTCGCCCTCAGCTCGTCCAGGTCGCCCCGGCTCACGACCTCGAAGACCTGCTGCGCCCCCGTGGCGGAACCCTCGCTGACGTCCATCCGCACGTTCCGGACCGTCCCGTACAGGACGAAGCTGAGCAGGTCCCAGCTGTGGCAATGGACCGGCGACGTGGTGGACGGCGCCGGACGAACCTCCGGCGTCCAGATGTGCAGGCACACCCCGAAGTCGCCACTGCGCTCCAGGGGAAGGCACAGGAAGCCCAGAGGATGCCGCACGGCGGGAACGGAGGAGCGGCCCGCCGCGGCGTCCTCCAGGGCTCCGCCGAGGATCCGCCCCGCCCACGCCGGCAGGGTCCGCGCCGCGGTACCGGCGTGGATCTCCTCGCGGATCTCCTCGTACTTCACTCCGGCGGCCTCACCTTTCGCCGACACCTTCTGCACCGGCCCCGTCCCCCCGGCCCCGCCCGTCGCGTCCGGCGGTCACTCGTAGGGGTCCTTGGCCCGCAGGGCCTTTCGTATGATCTCGATGACGTCGCGGTCGGTATAGCCCTGCGCGAGGTCGATTCCGATGACCTCGAAGAGCTTGCGCGCTTCCTCCACGGTCGGCTCGTCGTCCAGGGGCGCCAGCCTGGCCTGCTCGACCGGGACGCGCCGCGCCTGGTCGAGGCTGGTCTGCAGTTCCGCGCTCACCCAGCTGTAGTAGAACTTGGCGCTGTCGACGACCAGGGCCTCGCCGCGCGGGTCGTCGCGGGTGACCACCACGCGCGAGGAGGCGAGGTCGTAGCGCAGGGTCGTCATCGTCTGCGCGAGGCCGATGTCGATGTCGAGCATCGCGAACCGCTGCTTGTGCCAGCACGCCGCCAGGATCGTGGCGTACGCCTCCTTGCGGGTGCGCTGCAGCGTCCACGGCTCGCCCGTGGCGTCCGGTCCGTCCGACACCGAGCGCCGGTGGCGCGCGTACGCCTCGCACACCTCCACGTTCGTGGGGTCGAGGATCTCCAGGCGGAACAGCAGCGTCCGCCGTTCCCGGCGCGCGGCGGCCACGCACTCGGGCAGCGTGCGCGCGCGGATGTAGGTGCCCGTCCCGCCCTTGAAGAACCACCGGTCGGTGTCGCGGCGGGCCTCCGCCAGGACCTGCGCCACCTGCGCCCCGCTGATGACCCGCACGACCGTGGTCTCGTCCAGCGCGCGCTTGGTGTCGGCCAGGACGCCCTCGAACCCCTCGATGCGGGTCAGTTTGGCGTCGAGCTCGCCGAGCGTGGCCGACGAGGCGCGCAGCGTGTCGCGGACCTCCGCCTCGACCGGGATCCGCCGCCCGCGGTCGCGCAGCACCGACGTCGCCAGCAGGCCGATCACCGCGAGGATCCCGCTGTTGGTGATCTCGGTCTCGTTCGGCAGGTTCACCCCGAGGCCGAGGACCGCCACGACGATCGCCAGGACCAGCGCGATCACTGCGTCGGCGTTCTTCCCGAACCAGTCGGCGAATCGGGCCATTGTGCGGTTTCCCCGTCCTTGTCGGCGCCGGGGCGTCGGGGACGCGGAAGGTCGTCCCCCCCGACGGCACGACCGGCGCGGTCATCGTAACCACAGCGCCCATTCGCTTTGAAAGCCCTGCAGGTAAGGGCTTCGCTTATGTGAGCGACAGGCGCCCTTCCGATCGCTATAGGCTCGTCGCCATGCGCGTACGGGGATGGTGGTCGGGGGCATGGCCCACCCGGCGTTCCCGTGCCTTCGACATCGCGATCGCCGTGTCGTTCGCGGTGCTCGACGGCGTCTTCCTGTGGTTCGCCGACCAGAAGTTCTGGCTGCCTCCGCCCGTCGTGTCCGCCTGCAGCGTCGTGCTCGGCCTGGCCCTGATCGTGCGGCGCTCCCATCCGGTCGGGCTGGCCGTGTTCGCGGTGGTGTACGGCACCGTCACGGGCGCCGGAGCGTTCAGCACCCTCATCGTCCTGTACTCGCTCGCCGCCTACACCGCGTCCCGCCGCACGGTGGTGGCCATCGCGGTCGGCGGCTACGTCGCCAGCCTGGTCTTCCCGGCCCCGACCGCGGCGACGGAGTCCTTCCTCGCCCAGTCGATCTTCGGGATCGCGTTCGTCGGGGTCCCCGTGCTGCTGGGCCTCTACATGGGCGCGCGCAAGCAGCTCCTGGCCTCGCTCCAGGAACGCGCGGCGAGGCTCGAACGCGAGCAGCACCTGCTCGCGGAGCGCGCGCGGGGCGAGGAGCGCACCCGCATCGCGCGGGAGATGCACGACGTGGTCGCCAACCGCATCAGCGTGATGGTCGTCCACGCCGGCGCGCTGAAGGCGATCGCCGTCCGCGACCCGGCGCGGGCCGCCGAGACCGCCTCGGTCATCGGCGACATGGGGCGGCAGGCGCTGGAGGAGCTCCGCCACGTCGTCGGGGTGCTCCGGCAGGGGGAGGAGGCCCTCCCGCAGCAGGTCGTGACGCTGGCCCACCTCCGCGAGCTGGTCGGCCAGTCCGGCGCCGCGGGCCTGCGCGTGGACCTGACGATCCGCGGCGAGGAGCGCCCCATGCCCGCCGCCGTCGGCCGGACGGTCTACCGGCTCGTGCAGGAGGCGCTCACCAACGTCCACAAGCACGCCGGCGCCGCCGACACCCGCGTGGAGCTCGGCCTCCTCCCGGAGGCGGTCGAAGTGGAGATCGCCAACGAACCGCCCACGGCCGGGCCCGAGCACCGGCTGCCCTCCGGCGGGAACGGCCTGGTGGGGCTGCGCGAGCGCGTCACCGCGCTCGGCGGCAGCTTCGACGCCGGCCCCCGCGGCGGCGGCTACGCCGTCCGGGCCCGGCTCCCGCTGCCCGCCTCCTGAGCCGGGGCGCGCCGCCCGCGCGGCCGCGGAATGTCGGAGCCCCTGCATACAGTTGGGAGAGCAGGGAGAAGGCCGATTCCAGGGGAGTGTCGATGCGCCCAGTCACGGACCTGCGGCGCCGCGTGGCGCCGTTCGAGGTCGTCACCGAGATGACGCCGTCGGGCGACCAGCCGCAGGCGATCGCCGAGCTCGCCGCCCGCGTCTCGGGCGGCGAGAAGGACACCGTGCTGCTCGGCGCGACCGGCACCGGCAAGACCGCCACGATCGCGTGGCTGGTGGAGAAGCTGCAGCGGCCCGTCCTCGTCATGCAGCCGAACAAGACCCTCGCCGCCCAGTTCGCCAACGAGCTGCGCGAGATGCTGCCGAACAACGCCGTCGAGTACTTCGTGTCGTACTACGACTACTACCAGCCCGAGGCGTACATCCCGCAGACCGACACCTACATCGAGAAGGACTCCTCGATCAACGACGAGGTCGACCGGCTGCGGCACTCGGCGACCAACTCGCTGCTCACCCGCCGCGACACCGTCGTCGTCGCGTCCGTGTCGTGCATCTACGGCCTGGGCACCCCGCAGGAGTACGTCGACCGCATGGTCCGGCTGAAGGTCGGCCAGGAGATCGACCGCGACGACCTGCTCCGGCAGCTCGTCGGCATGCAGTACACCCGCAACGACCTCGCCTTCACCCGCGGCACCTTCCGCGTCCGCGGCGACACCGTCGAGATCATCCCGCAGTACGAGGAGCTCGCCGTCCGGATCGAGATGTTCGGCGACGAGATCGAGAAGCTCGCCACCCTGCACCCGCTCACCGGCGAGCTGATCACCGAGGACGAGGAGCTGTACGTCTTCCCCGCCTCCCACTACGTCGCGGGCCCCGAGCGCATGGAGCGGGCCATCGGCCAGATCGAGGCCGAGCTGGAGGAGACCCTCGCCGTGATGGAGCGGCAGGGCAAGATGCTGGAGGCGCAGCGCCTGCGCATGCGCACCACCTACGACATCGAGATGATGCGGCAGGTCGGCACCTGCTCCGGCATCGAGAACTACTCCCGGCACATCGACGGCCGCGGCCCCGGCACCGCCCCCAACACCCTCCTCGACTACTTCCCCGAAGACTTCCTCCTCGTCGTGGACGAGTCCCACCAGACGGTCCCGCAGATCGGGGCCATGTACGAGGGCGACGCGTCCCGCAAGCGGATGCTGGTCGAGCACGGGTTCCGGCTGCCGTCCGCCATGGACAACCGCCCGCTGAAGTGGGAGGAGTTCCTCGACCGGATCGGCCAGACCGTCTACCTGTCGGCGACGCCCGGCCCCTACGAGATGAACCGCGTCAAGGGCGATGTCGTCGAGCAGGTCATCCGCCCCACCGGCCTGATCGACCCGGAGATCGTCGTCAAGCCGACCAAGGGCCAGATCGACGACCTCATCCACGAGATCCGCGAGCGCACCGAGCGCGACGAGCGCGTCCTCGTCACCACCCTCACCAAGAAGATGGCCGAGGACCTCACCGACTACCTCCTCGAACTCGGCATCCAGGTCCGCTACCTGCACAGCGAGGTCGACACCCTGCGCCGCATCGAGCTGCTGCGCGAGCTGCGCGCCGGCGACTTCGACGTCCTCGTCGGCATCAACCTGCTGCGCGAGGGCCTCGACCTGCCCGAGGTCTCCCTCGTGGCGATCCTGGACGCCGACAAGGAGGGCTTCCTGCGCTCGGAGACGTCCCTCATCCAGACGATCGGCCGCGCGGCCCGCAACGTGTCGGGCCAGGTCCACATGTACGCCGACACCGTCACCCCGTCCATGGAGCGGGCGATCGACGAGACCACCCGGCGCCGCGCCAAGCAGCGCGCCTACAACGAGGAGCACGGCATCGAGCCGCAGGCGCTGCGCAAGCGCATCGCCGACATCCTCGACTCCCTCGCCCGCGAGGACGCCGACACCGAGACCCTGATCGGCGGCGCCGGCCGCCAGCAGAGCCGCGGCAAGGCGCCCGTCCCCGGCCTCGCGTCCCGCACCAGGGAGGCCGGCCGCCACGCCGCCGACCTGGTCGGCGAGCGCCCCCGCGAGGAGCTGGAGGGCCTCATCGAGCAGATGACCGACCAGATGCACCAGGCCGCCACCGACCTGCAGTTCGAGCTGGCCGCCCGCCTCCGCGACGAGATCAAGGAACTCAAGCGCGAACTGCGCGACATGAAGGAGGCCGGGGTCAGGTAGGCGCCCCGGTCAACGGCCTCCGCCGCCGACCACCGACCGGGACCCTGCGGTGCGCCGGCACCGCAGGGTCGGTTGTTTCCGGCTTCTTCAGGGCCGGGCGGTCGACGTGAAGGCGAGGACGAGGCGGTCTTCGACCGGGCGGTAGCCGAGGCGGTGGTAGACGCTGTTGCTGGTCGGGTTGGCGAGGTCGGTGAACAGCACGACGTCCTCGGCGCCGGCGTCCTGGGCGGCGCGGGTGACGGCGGCGGTCACCGCGGCCCCGTAGCCGCGGCGGCGGTGCTCGGCGGGGGTGTACACGGGCGCCACGCGCGCCGTTCCCGCGATCGCCGGCGTCCGCCCCGCCAGGGCCACCGGGCGGCCGCCCGCCTCCCACAGCACGATGCCGCCCTCCGCGAGCCGCCCGTCGACCACCGCGGGGTTCGGGTCGCCGTGGCCGCCGGTGTCACGGCGGAACGCCGCGTACCAGTCGCGCACCAGCTCCCGGTCCCCGCCGTCCGCGACCCGCGCGGCGCCGTCCGGCGGCGGGTCCGGCATGTCGAGATCCGCCAGTCTGTGGAGCCGCTCGTGCCGCGCGACGCGGGCCGGGCTCCCGGTGCGGCGGGTCCACGCGTCCGCGAAGTCCTCGGCGGCCTCCGGCGTCCCGTTGACGCCGGGGATCGCCGACTCGCGTCCGGCCAGGACCTCGGCCAGCCCCGATGCCGCAGGCCCCGGCATCGCGCTGAGCAGGACCGGATACGGCCCCGTCCACACGCAGGTGCCCGCGACCTCGCCATCCGCCGTCCACCAGCCGAACAGCGCATCCGGGTAGAGGCCGGATCCCAGTGTCTGGATCGCCCTGGTCACCGTCAGCGGCACGGTGTTCGCGACGGGATCGGCGCGCAAGAACCCTACCGCGCGCGTTAGGAACTCTTCGACATCGCTGGTCAGCTTCCACGCCATGCCTCAGCATGCCCACGGCCACGCCCCGGACGCAGCCCAATTTCGGTGCCCTCAGGTCATGGCGGGGGAGGGGCGCTGCCTGCGGCGGAGGCAGTAGGCGATGGTCGCGGCCCCCAGGAGGGGGCCCCAGGCCACGATGGGGCCGTAGGAGACGACGAAGAGGATGAGCCTCCAGCCTTCGAGCCGCACCGCGGTCCCGTCCGGGGCGGTGAAGTCGTTGAAGCCGGGCAGGGCGACGAGCGTTCCCACGGTGAGGAGGGCGGCGCCCGCGCCCGCCGGGACGGCGGCGGCCAGGACCGGCACCCTGCGTCCGGCGAGCCCGGGGACCCAGCGCGGGACGACCTCGCCCCACCGGGAGACGAGGCCGACGGCGAGGAAGGCCAGCGCCTCGCTGAGGACGCTGAGGAAGATCGTGTATCCCCACATCGGGAGCCAGGCGGGGACGTCGCCCCGCGCGTCGCTCGTGTCCCCGCGGAGCGGGCCGATCGGAGCGCCGAAGCCGAGCGCGATCCGCCAAACGCAGGACGGCAGGACCACCAGGCTCGCGGCGTAGGCGGAGACGACCGCCCACCGCGGCGCGTCCTCGACGGTTCGGCCGTGTATCCGGCGGACCATCGCCATTGCGTTCCTCAGCATGTTCGCCCTTCCGGTCGTGCGGTTGCCTGCACGGACAGTGAAGGGCCTGCGCCCGATGCGGGGCCTCCCTCGTGCGCGTGATCCGGCTCCCCTCCGGGAGGGAGCCGTCACCCCTGCCGGCCGGGGGGCCAAGGCGGGCCCGGCGCGGGCTTCCCGGGCGGCGGCGGGGAGGGATCGGTAGCGTGTCGGGAATGACGGACACGGCGGGCGATCGGATGCTGGGGTGCCTGTTCGGAGGGGCGGTCGGTGAGGCGCTCGGACGTCCCGTGGAGGGGATGTCGCTCACCGAGATCCGCGCGGCCTGCGGGCCCGCGGGCGTGACCGGGCTTCCCAGGCGCGCGGAGATCGGGGAGGCGACGCAGCTGAGCCTGCTCACCGCGCAGGCGGGCGTCCAGGCGTCCATCCGGGCCAGGGCGAGGGGGATCGGCGGCGCGTACTTCGGGCTGGCGCAGGCGAACTACCTCGCGTGGCTCCGCGCCCAGGGCGAGCCGATCCCGGAGCAGGACTCGCTGGTGAGCGGTCCGGCGCTGCGCGACCCGGCGGTGACGGCCGGACGCGGCGCCGGCCGCACCACCCTCGCCGCGCTGCGCAGGGCGGCGGAGCGCGGCAAGCCGGGGTGGCCGCTCGGAACGGTGGACGAGCCCGTCAACGACTCCAAGGGCTCCGCCGGGACGGTCCGGGCCGCGCCGTGCGGTTTCGGGTATCCCGATCCGGAGGCCGTCTTCACCCGGGGGCAGGGCACGGCGGCGCTCACCCACGGCCACCCGTCCGGCCGCCTCCCCGCGGGCACGCTCGCCGTGGCGGTGTCGGCGCTCGTCCAGGGCGCCGCCCTCGCCGACGCGCTGAGGCTCGCCATGGCGGAGCTGCGCAAGCACGCCGGGCACGAGGAGACGTCGACGGCGCTGGAGAAGGCGCTGGCGCTGCCGCGCAGCGGTCCGGCGCCCGAGCGGCTGGAGAGCCTCGGCGGCGGGTTCACCGGTCCGGAGGCCCTCGCCATCGCCGTCCACGCCGCGCTGGCCGCGGAGGCCGCGGGCGGGTATCCGCTGGAGATCGTCCCGCGCGGGATGCTGCTCGCCGTCAACCACTCCGGCGACAGCGACTCCACCGGGGCCGTCTGCGGGAACCTCCTCGGCGCCCGGTACGGTTCGCGGGCCGTCCCCGAGCACTGGCGGGCGGGCGTCGAGGCCGCCGGGACCATCGCGGTCCTCGCCGAGGGCAGCGCCGTCGAGTTCGGGCCGAACCCGCCCGCCGACTCCTACGGAGAGCCGCCGATGGACTGGCACATGCGCTTCTACTCCTGACCAGGGGCGGTTAATCGGTGGGACGGTGCCCGGGGGAGCCCCTACGATCGCGGCATGGAGCATGAGGTCCGGACGGCGCGGGCTGAGGATCTGCCGGGGCTGGCGGAGATCGAGAACTCGGGGGACGCGATGTTCCGCGAGATCGGGATCGTGTTCCCGCCGGGCCCGACCGTGGTCGAGCAGGTGATCGGGAAGGGCGCGGAGATCGTGGTGGCGGGGGACCCGCCGGTCGGGTTCGCCGCCGTCGAGGAGGTCGACGGGGCCGCGCACCTGGAGCAGATCTCGGTGCGCGGAGACCTGGTGGGGCGCGGGATCGGCGTTCTGCTCCTGGAGGAGGTCAAGGCGCGGGCCGCCGCGGCCGGGGCGCCCGGAGTCAGCCTGCTGACGTTCCGGGACGTCCCGTGGAACGGCCCCTGGTACGCCGCGCATGGGTTCGCGGAACTGCCGCGGGAGCGGTGGGGGCCGGGGATCACGGCCTACTGGGACGCCGAGATCGAGGCCGGCCTGCACGAACTGGGCCCCCGGCTGGTCATGTGGGCGCCGCTCGGGCGCCCCAGTTAAAGATCTACAATGTAAAGGCGGGAACCTGGGGCGCCCGGCGGACGTCTGGCCCATGGACGTCCGGTGCGTGCACGGAGGAGAACGATGATCAGCCCGGTCGCGTGGGTGCGGGGCCGTCTCGGCGAGCGGGGGGCCGCGCTCGCGCTCCTGGCGCTGCTGCTGGCGCTGGCGGTCGTCCCCCTGGTGGCGATGCCGGCGGCGCGGTGCGAGGTGTTCGGGGGCGGGTGCCGCACTCCGGACCCTGAGCAGCGGGCGGACCCGGTCGTCGCGGGCACCCGGACGATCACCCCGGTCGAGGTGGCGACGCGGGGCGCCTACGTCGCGCTGGGGGACTCGTACTCGGCGGGCGTCGGGGCGGAGGCCACCGTGGGCGACCAGAACCCGCTCGACCGGTGCCACCGGACGTCCAAGGCGTACTTCCACGAGGTCTCCCGGGCGTTCCGTTTCGCGAAGGGCTCCGCGTTCTGGGCGTGCTCCGGCGCGACCACCGAGGACGTGCTGGACGGACGGGGCGGCGAACCCCCGCAGATCGGCCGCATCGGACGGGACACCAGCCTGATCACCATCAGCATCGGCGGCAACGACGTCGGGTTCTCGCGGGTGCTCGCCGGCTGCGTGGTGAAGCTGCCGTGGGGGCGGGGCTGCTCCGCGCAGGGCGAGGAGATCGCCCGGCGGATGGCCGAGCTCCGGCAGAGCCTGCCCGCCCTGCTGACCGAGATCACCGCGCGGGCCCCGTACGCGCGGGTGGTCGTGATGTCCTACCCGAAGGCGTTCTCCGAGGTCAGCGGCGTGGACGGGGACAACATCACCGTGCCGGACCAGCGCTGGCTGAACGCGCGGGCGTACGAGCTGGGCGGGGTGATCCGGCAGTCGGTGGTGGAGGCCGACGCGCGCAAGGCGGCCGGGCACCGGCACGGCAGCGTCGAGTTCGTGGACGCCTACAGCGCGTTCGCCGGCCATGAGGTGGGCAGCCGCGACGCCTACATGAACGGCCTGACGCTGAACCTCGCGGCACTCGAAGCGGAGCCGCGCAGCTACCACCCGACGGTCGCCGGGCAGCAGGCGCTCGCCCGGCTCTTCGTCGACCAGATCAAGAAGGGCCCGGGCCGCGCGCTCTCCTGAGCGCGCCACCTGATCTCGCCGCGGCCGGTGAGAGCCGTCCCCGGACAGGGCACGACTGTTCTGGGGGTTCTGCGATGGCCATCACGATCGCGCTCGCGGGGGACACGATGCTGGGACGCGGCGTGGCGGAGGAGATCGCCGCGTCCGGCCCGCACGGCCTGTTCTCCGAGGGGGTGCGCGAGGTCTTCCGCGAGGCCGACCTCGCCCTGGTGAACCTGGAGTGCTGCGTGTCGGGGCGCGGACGGCGGTGGGACGCGCCCGGCAAGCCGTTCCACTTCCGCGCGCCGCCGGCCGCGGCCGAAACTCTCGCCGACCTCGGCGTCGACTGCGTGACGCTCGCCAACAACCACGCTCTGGACTACGGGCCGGACGCGCTGGCGGACACGCTCGACATCCTCCGGCGGACGGGCATCCGGACCGTCGGAGCCGGCGAGGACCTCACGCGGTCGCGGGAGCCCGCCGTCCTGGAGGCGGGGGGAGCGCGGGTCGCGGTCGTCGGCGTCACCGACCATCCGGCCGATTTCGCCGCCGGGCCGGACCGGCCGGGCGTCGCCCTCGCCGACCTGGAGGGCGGCGTCCCCGGCTTCCTGCTGGAGGAGATCCGGCGGCTCCGCGGCGGCCACGACGCCGTCCTGGTCATGCCGCACTGGGGGCCGAACATGATCCCGGCACCGCTGCCCTACGTCCGGCGCGCGGCGGGAAGGCTGGTGGACGCGGGCGCGACGCTCGTCGCGGGGAGTTCCGCGCACGTCTTCCACGCCGTGGCGTGGCCGGTCGTGTTCGACATGGGCGACTTCGTCGACGACTACGCGGTGGACGCCCTGCTGCGCAACGACCTCGGCCTGCTGTTCCTGGTGACGCTGGACGCCGCCGGGCCGTCCCGGATCGAGGCGGTGCCTATCCGGCTGGACTTCTGCCGCACCCGCCTGGCCGGCGGCGCCGACCGCGCCTGGATCATCGACCGCTTCGCCAAGGCCTGCGCCGCCTTCGACACTCCGGTGACCGTCCGGGACGATCGGCTCGTCATCGAACGGCTCTGAGGGACGTTCAGCGCAGCGCGGCCGCGACGACCCCGGTGACCGTCCTGCGCACGGCCTCGTCGTCCGGCGGCGCGGCGGTCCGGTCGGCGAACAGCAGGTGGGCGGCGCCGACCAGGGTGGGGGCGAGCAGGTCGACCTCGGCGTCCGCCGCGACGCGGCCGAGTTCGCGCTCGGCGGCGAGGTAGGAGGCGATCATCTCCACGGCCTCGGTGAGCACCGGCACGCCGGCCGGCCAGGTCCGCCGCAGCCGGGCGCGCAGCTCGTCCCGGAAGGTGACGAGGGGGAGGATCGCGACGGCGACCGACGCGAAGACGGCCTTCAGGGCGGCGGCGAGGTTGCCGACGACGGTGCCGGTGCCGGCGGCGTCGCGGAGGGCGGCGGCCTCGGCGTCCATCCGGTCCACGCGGTCCAGCACGAACTCGGCGAGGAAGGCGTCGAAGTCGGCGAAGTGCCGGTGCAGGACGCCCTTGGCGCAGTCGGCCTCCGCGGTGACGGCCCGGCTGGTCAGCGCGCTCGGCCCCTCCCTCAGCAGGACGCGTTCGGCGGCGTCGAACAGCTGTCCGCGCACGTCGCGCATGGCGACCCCTGTCGGCACGGCGGATCCCCCTTGACGAGTGGGCAAGCGCCCATTCATAGTGGGCACATGCCCACTATAGCGACCGACCCGTCCCCCGAGCCGCATCGCGCCCGCGAGGTGGCGGAGTCCTTCGGCACGGACCCCGAACGCTACGACCGCGCACGGCCCCGCTACCCCGACGCCCTCGTGGAGCGGATCGCCGCCGCCTGCCCCGGCCCCGACGTCCTCGACGTCGGCTGCGGCACGGGCATCGAGGCCCGGCAGTTCCAGGCGGCCGGCTGCACGGTGCTCGGCGTCGAGCCCGACGCCCGGATGGCCGCTTTCGCGCGGCGCGGCGGCCTGGAGGTCGAGGAGGCGACGTTCGAGACCTGGGACCCCGCGGGCCGGAACTTCGACGCCGTGATCGCCGGGACGGCCTGGCACTGGGTGGACCCGGTCGCCGGAGCGGCCAAGGCGGCGCGGGTGCTGCGTCCGCGCGGCCGGCTGGCGGCGTTCTGGCACGTGTTCCAGCTCCCGCCCGCCGTGGCGGACGCCTTCGCCGCCGTCTACCGGCGGGTCGTGCCCGACTCGCCGTTCACCGTCCACGCGGACAGGCCGGCCATGGAGATCTACCAGATGATGTTCGCCAAGGCCGCCGACGGGATCCGGACCGCGGGCGGCTTCGGTGAGCCGGAGCAGTGGCGGTTCGACTGGGAGCACACCTACACCCGCGACGAGTGGCTGGACCAGATGCCGACCCACGGCACGCTCACCAGGCTCCCGGAGGCCGAGCGGGCGCGGGTGCTGGAAGGGGTCGGCGAGGCCGTCGACGCCATGGGGGGCTCCTTCGTCATGCCCTACGCCACCATGGCCGTCACCGCGGTGCGCGACCCCGGCCAGGGGTGACGGGCGCCCTCAGGTCTGCTTCACCGGGTGCACGCGGCGCCGGGTGTCGATCCCGGCGGCGTTGCGCGGGTCGCGGCCCGGCAGGTGAACCTCGTATCCGGTCGCGTCCGCGCGGTAGAGGCGCAGCGGGGCGTCGCCGCTGAGCTCGTCCGGCTGGAAGGCCACGGCGCCCGGACCGGCATCGCGGAACGCCTCGGCGCAGCGCCGCGGCAGCTCCTCCTCCGGAACGACGGAGGCCGCGGCGTCGACGTAGACGGCGCGGCCCTGCCCGATCTCCACGGACGAGTCGTAGATGACGATGGCGACCTCCGGGCGCGCGGCGATGTTGCCGGAGTGCCGCGCGTCCGGGGAGGACACCCAGTAGAACGTGCGGTAGCCGGCGTGCGTGAAGTACACCGGCGACAGGCGGGGCCGGTGATCGGCCTCGCTCGTCCCCAGGGTCATGTACCGGTTCTCGTCGATGACGGCTCGGGCGAACTCGTCCAAATCCTCTGGCAGGCTCATGGGGGAGAAGTCTCGCGGATGGGACTGACATCCGCGGGCGCGGAAGGACGTGCATGAACGAGCAGACGGAGGCGTCCGGCATCGCCGTCAGGGCCATGCGCCCGGACGACGCCGAACGGGTGCTGGCGATCTACCAGGAGGGCCTGGACACCGGCCAGGCCAGCTTCGAGACCAAGGCCCCGGCCTGGTCGGATTTCGACGCCGCCAAGCTGGAGCGCCACCGGTACGTGGCCGCCGACGCGACCTCGTCAGGCGAGGTCCTCGGCTGGATCGCCGCCGGCCCCGTCTCCGACCGCTGCTGCTACAGCGGGGTGGTCGAGCACAGCATCTACGTCAGCCCTCGTGCGCAGGGCCGGGGCGTCGGTTCCGCCCTGCTGGCCGCCCTCATCGCCTCCACCGAGGCGGAGGGCATCTGGACGATCCAGTCGGGCGTCTTCCCCGAGAACACCTCCAGCCTGCGGTTGCACGCCAAGGCCGGGTTCCGCACCGTGGGCGTACGGGAACGCCTGGGCCGGCTCAACGGCCGCTGGCGCGACGTCGTCCTCCTCGAACGCCGCAGCCCCATCGTCCTGTAGCGCGAACGGTTCCGCTGGAGAACGTCGTCGTCGATGCCGGTATCCGCGCGGTAACCGAGGGACTCGAAAGTCCCGTCTTCCATGCTCACTGACGGTGCCAGACGATGTTGCCGGTAACAAGAGGGAACCGGCAGTCGCCAGGGGAACCACCCCCGGTTCCCCGCCGAAGGAGAGCCGGGCAACGATGTCCGATTCGAGTGAGCGAATGAACGGACGCGCCTGGGGCCGCGCCGGCAAAGACCGCCGCCTGAGCTGGAAAGGAGACGACCGTGGCCACGAAGGTGAAGTCGTTCACCGAGATCAAGGAGCAGTTCGACGCCTACATCGGCGACATCGTGTACGCGACGATGACCACCGTCGACGCGAAGGGCCGGCCCCGCGCGCGCGTGCTCATCCCCGTCTGGGAGACCGTCGACGGCCGCCCTCTGGGCTGGCTCGCCACTCACAAGACACCCGTGAAGGCCGCGCATCTGGCCGGCAACCCGCACACCACCTTCTCCTACTGGACACCCAGGCAGAACGCGGTGAGCGTCGACGCCGTCGCCGCCTGGGCCGACGACCTTGAGACCAAGCGCCGCGCCTGGGACCTCTACCGGCGGACGAGCCCGAAGGGAGCCGGGTACGACCTGGGCCGATTCTGGCGCGGCGGGCCGGAGGATCCGGAACTGCACGTCCTGCGGCTGGAGCCCTGGCGCGTGCAGGTGATCAGGGGGTCCGACCTCCGCAGCACGATCTGGTACGGGGAGGGGGAACGCTGACCGGACGCCGCGGACGGCGGTGCGGACGCGGTTCCCTGTCCCCGTTGAGGCGACCTCGGCGGGTCGGAGCTTCGGGGGCGGGGACTCCGTCATTGCGGGGCCGGGCCGCAAGCCCGACCCCTCAGGGCCGGGCCTCCGGGTCCTCGCCGGTGATGCGGTTGAGGCGCTCCACGGCGTCGGCGAAGTCCTCGACCATGTCGTAGACGACCTGGCGGGCGGGCCTGACGGTGTTCATCAGGCCGACGCACTGGCCGACGAAGTAGTTCGCCAGGGCGCGCGCGCCCGGATTGCCGGACTCGGCCACCTTGGTGATCTGCCGCATGGCGCCCTCCGCCACGATCATCTGGAGCGGCATGCCGAGCGGGCCGGGGCTGTCCGGGCCCTCCCACTCCTGCGTCCACGCGGACCGCAGCTGCCGGGCGGGCTTGCCGGTCCGCGACCGCGACCGGACGGTGTCGCGGGACGTGGCGGCGAGCAGCTTCTCCTTGACCGGCGGGGACGTCTCGGCCTCCTCGGTGGTGAGCCAGACCGAGCCGCACCACACCCCGGACGCGCCGAGCGCCAGGGCCGCGGCCATCTGGCGTCCGGTGGCGATCCCGCCCGCGGCGAGGACGGGCACCGGCGCGACCGTGTCGACCACCTCGGGGACGAGCACCATCGTGGAGATCTCGCCGGTGTGCCCGCCGGCCTCCCCGCCCTGCGCGACGACGAGGTCGACGCCTGCGGCGACCTGGCGGCGGGCGTGTTCGGGCGTGCCGACCAGCGCGGCGACGGGGATTCCGGCGGCCTTGGCCTTCTCCACCATCAGCGGCGGCGGGGTGCCGAGGGCGCTGGCGATGAGGCCGATGGGGTGGGCGAGCGACACGTCGATCAGCTCGGTGGCGCCCTCCTTGGTGACCTGCGCGCCGCCGCGGGCGTTGGACCGCTTCGCCTTCTCGAAGTCGGGCAGCGGGACGTCGTACTTGGCGAACAGGCCGACGAGGAAGTTCCAGTGCTCGTCGGGGACGGCGGCGAGCAGGGCGTCCAGGCCGCCGCCGCCCTCCGCCGCCTTGTCGATCTTGCCGGGGACGAGCACGTCGACGCCGTAGGGGCGGCCGCCCACATGGTCGTCGATCCAGCGCAGCTCCTCTTCGAGCCGGTCCGGGGTGTACGCGACGGCGCCGAGGACGCCGAACCCGCCGGCGTTGGTGACGGCGGCGACGACGTCGCGGCAGTGGCTGAAGGCGAACAGCGGGAACTCGATGCCGAACCGTGCGCAGACCTCGGTGTTCATGGCCCGACGCTAACGGACCGAACCGCGTTCGGTCCAGGGGCGGAACAGCACGTACGACTCGCCCTCCTCCGGATGCTCGAACGCCGCGCGCAGCGCGAGCCCCTCGCGCAGGTCCGCGCGCTCCACGCCGTCGAGGCGGGCGTGCAGCCACGGCCCCTCGGCCAGCTCGACCAGCGCCAGGAACACGGGCGGCTCCTTGGGAAGGATCGTCCAGGTCACCAGGGTCGCCGCGCCGCTCGCCTCGGCCCAGCCGAGGTCCTCCTCGCCGCAGCCGGGGCAGCCGCTCGCGTCCGGCGCGAACCACCGGTCGCACGCCTCGCAGCGCCGGACGACGAGCCGGCCGGCGGCCGTGCCGTCGAAGAACGGGTCGGTCCTGCCGTCCCGCCGCAGAACGCCGACGTCCATGGCTAGGCTCCCTTCTCGTGCGGGCTGACGACCAGCGTGGAGTGGTGGTCGAGGATCCCGCCGTTCCCGCTGACGAGGATCACGTCGGTGGAGGGCGCCTGCCGCTCCCCGCCGTCCCCCCGCGCCTGGATCACGGCCTCCGACAGGGGCGTCATGCCCCACATGTAGTACGCCGACAGCTGCCCGCCGCCGGTGTTGGTCGGCAGCGACCCGCCGGGCCCGAGCGCGCCGGACGCGGCGAACGCGCCGCCCTCGCCCTTGGCGCAGAACCCGTAGTCCTCCAGCGTCACCAGGACCGTGTAGGTGTAGCAGTCGTACAGCTCGCACACGTCCACGTCGGCGACGGTGACGCCGGCCATCCTCATCGCCGCCGCGCCGGACGCCGCCGCGCCCGTCGTCAGGCCGAAGTCGCTTCCGCGCTCCTTGCGTTGACCCGGGTGCCCCTGCCCCCAGCCCCACAGGTGCACGGGCGGGCGCGCCAGGTCGCGGGCCCGGTCGGCGCTCGTCACGATGACGGCGACGGCGCCGTTGGACACCAGGCAGCAGTCCAGCAGGTGCAGCGGCTCGGACACCCAGCGGGAGCGCTGGTGGTCCTCGATCCTGATCGGCTCGCGCATCTGGGCGAGCGGGTTGCCGGCGGCCCACCGCCGGGTCGCCACGGCGATCGCGCCGAGCTGCTCGCTCGTCGTGCCGTAGCGGGCCATGTGCCGCTGGGCGGCGAGGGCGTAGTGGGAGTTCACGCTGCGCAGACCGAGCGCCGCCGTCATCCCCCCGAACCCGTACCATTCCGCCTTGCCGCGGGCGCCGCGGTCATAGGCCGAGCCGGCCGACTGCTTCGGTTTCAGCGGCGCGTCCGCGAACACGCACGCGACCGTGGTCGCCGAACCGTTCAGCACCGACATCGCCGCGTACGACACCATCGCCCCGGCCGTCGCGCCGAAGGAGTTCACCAGGGCCAGCAGCCGCAGGTCGCGCAGGCCGAGCGTGTCGGCCAGCTCGATCCCGGGCGAGCCGCCCAAGCCGTGACTGACCAGCAGCCCGTCCAGGTCGCCGAGCGCGAGGCCCGCGTCGGCGGCGGCCAGCCGCACCGCGTCGGCGGCGAGCCGCCGCGGGCTGCGCCCGTACACCCTGCCGAGCTCGGTCATGCCGAGCCCCACGATCGAAGTGCCCATCGCCTCGCTCTCCTCGTCCGTCGGCGCCACGGTACAGAATCGCGTTCGGTAGGGGAGCGGGCGGGGTGATCGCAAGCCCGGACGCCGCCCCCGCGCGGGCGGCCCCGGAAAGGGAGTCGCCCGCGTCCCCGGGGCGACGGGGACGCGGGCGACGCGGGGGACACGGTCACGGCCGGCGGGCCCGGACCGGTCAGGAGGCGAGGACGGCCTGCAGGAAGTCGCGGGTGCGCTGCTCGGACGGCTCGCCGAAGATCTGGTCCGGGGGCCCCTCCTCCACGATCTGGCCCTGGTCGAACATCAGGACCCGGTCGGAGATGTCCTTGGCGAAGGCCATCTCGTGGGTGACGCAGAGCAGGGTCAGGTCGCTCTGCCGCGCGATGTCGCGCAGCAGGTCCTGGACGCCGACCACGAGTTCGGGGTCGAGCGCCGAGGTGACCTCGTCCAGCAGCAGCACCCTCGGCTGCATGGCCAGGGCCCGCGCGATCGCCACCCGCTGCTGCTGGCCGCCCGACAGCTGGGTGGGGTGCGCGTTCTCCTTGTCCGACAGGCCGACCATGTCCAGCAGGCCGCGGGCCCGCTCGACCGCCTCGTCCTTGGACACTCCGAGCACGCGCACCGGCCCCTCGGTGAGGTTGCGCAGCACGTTCATGTTCGGGAACAGGTTGAACTGCTGGAACACCATGCCGACCTGCTTGCGCATCTCGTGCAGGTGCTTCTGGTTCGCCGGGACGCGCTTGCCGCCGCGGTCCATGTGCCACAGCGTCTCGTCGCCGATCCAGATCAGCCCCTCGTCGAGCTTCTCCAGCGTCATCAGCAGCCGCAGGATCGTGGTCTTGCCCGACCCGCTCGGCCCGATGAGCGTCACCCGCTCGCCGGGCGCCACGGTGAAGTCGAGCTCGCGGAGCACGACGTTGGACCCGAACCGCTTCACCACCTTCTCGAAGCGGATGCCCGGCGCCTCGCCGCGCGGCAGCCCCGCGGCCGGCTCGGCCTTCGCGGCGGCGCCCTTCCGCACGGACGCGCTTGCGCCGCCGGCCGCCTCGCCCGGGACGGGATCGTGCGCCGTTGCGGCGCCTTCCGGGGCCGCGCGGTCCGCCGCGTCCCCGGGGTCGACTGCGTCGGTGTCAATTGGTGGCATAACGCCTCTCCAAGCGGCGGACGAGTATCGAGGATATGACGCTGACCACGACGAACAACAGGCCGACCATGGTGATCGGCTCCAGGAACTGCAGGGTCTTGGACCCGACCTGGTACGCGGAGAACAGCAGCTCCGCGACGTTGATCGCCAGCAGCATCGGCGAATCCTTGAACATCGCGATCAGATAGTTGCCGAGCGTCGGGATCACCCGCCGGATCGCCTGCGGCAGGACGACGTCCAGCCACACCCGCGAACGCGGCAGGTTCAGCGCGGTGCACGCCTCCCACTGCCCCTTCGGGACGTCGGCGATGCCGGCCCGGTACACCTCGGCCGTGTAGGTCGAGTAGTGGATCCCGAGCGTGATGGTGCCCGCGGTGAGGGACCCGATGGTCACGCCCCAGGCGGGCAGCACGAAGAACACGAAGTACAGCTGCGGGATCAGCGGCGTGGACCTGATGAACTCGGTGACCCACCGGATCACCTGGTTGAAGACCCGGCTCGGGGAGCGGCGCAGCAGCGTCCACACCAGCCCGAGGACCAGGGCGATCACGTAGCCCAGCAGCGTCGCGGTCAGCGTGTAGCGCAGCCCGTCCAGCAGGTCGGGCAGGATCTCGCCGGAGTAGTGCCAGTCCCAGCTCATCAGCCGCTCACCCCCGCCCCGGGCGCGCCGGCCGCGATCGTCCCGAGGGACTGCTCAGCGGGCAGCCTGCGGCCCAGCATCCGGTCCACGCGCCGCTCGGCGTAGCGGACGAACAGCTGCAGGACCTGCGCGATCACGAAGTACAGGACGAGCACGACCGTGAAGGCCGCCACCGTCTGGCCGGTGCTGCCCTGGATGTTCTTGGAGACGCGGGTCAGGTCGACCAGACCCACCAGGGACACGATGGCGGTGCCCTTCATCAGCTCGATGATCAGGTTGCCGAACGGGGGCAGCATCAGCGCGAACGCCTGCGGCAGCAGCACGCGCCGCATGCGCTGGAACGGGGTGAAGTTCAGCGCGATCGTCGCCTCGTACTGCGCCTTCGGGACGGCGTTGATCGATCCGCGCACCACCTCGGCGC
Source organism: Actinomadura sp. NPDC049753 (assembly GCF_040674655.1). Taxonomy (NCBI): domain Bacteria; kingdom Bacillati; phylum Actinomycetota; class Actinomycetes; order Streptosporangiales; family Thermomonosporaceae; genus Actinomadura; species Actinomadura sp. NPDC049753. The sequence goes on from NZ_JBFARL010000031.1 coordinate 49,933, forward strand.
CGTAGGCGCCGACGTTCAGGCCGAGGGCCAGCACGGCCGCGAACATCGTGGAGAACCGGAGACCGATCAGGGGGAGGGCGTAGAAGAACCAGTAGAGCAGCACCAGCGTGGCGTTGCCGCGGAAGAACTCCACGTACACGCGGTTCAGCCCGCGCACCCACGCGTGGCGCGACGTGCCCGCCATCCCGAAGGCCAGCGCGAGCACGAGCGCCAGCGCGCCGCCGAGGAGGGTGAGCCGGATGGTGACCCACGCCCCGTCCAGCCACTGTGGATAGCTGTCGAGGACCTCGGACACGGGTCAGCCCTGGCAGAACTTGGCGGCGGTGTCGTCCGGACCGGGCATCTCCGCCTGGGTGAAGCCGAACGGCTGCAGGATCGGCAGCAGCTTGCCGCCCTGCTGGAGCTTGGCGAGCTCGCCGTTCCAGGCGTTCAGCAGGTCCGAGTCGGCCTTGCGGAACGCGAACGCGCCGGCGCCGAGCTGCTCCTTGCCGTCGATGACGGGGGTGAACGCGTCGGTGACCTCGAAGCCCTCGCCCTTGTGCTTGGTCAGCAGGTCGGCCAGCGAGATGCGGGTCAGCCAGATGCAGTCGATGCGCCCGGCCTTCAGGCCCTCGTAGGCGCTCGCCTGGTCGGCGAACGTCTTGATGTCGCCCTTCTTGACGCCGGTCTTCTCGGCGTACCCGGCCTCGACCGCGCCGGTGAGCACGCCGACCTTGGCGCCCTTCTTGCCCGGGTCCTCGGCGGCCTTGAGGCCCTTCGGGTTGCCCTGCGGCACCATGAAGGCGCTCTTGGCGACGTACTCGGGGTTGGCGAACGCCGCGGAGGCGCACCGCTCGGGCGTGATGAACATGCCGGCGGCGATCGCGTCGAAGCGCTTGGCGTTGAGCCCGCCGATGAGCCCTCCGAAGTCGACCTGGACGCCCTTGATCTCGTCGATGCCGAGGTTCTTGAAGATGGCGCGCGCGAGCTCGGGGGCCTCGCCGGTCAGCTTCCCGGACTTGTCGGTGTAGCCGTAGGGCGCCTCGTTGGCGAACCCGACCGTGATCGTCCCGGAGTCCTTGGCCTTCTGCAGCGTCCCGCCGCCGGCCTTCTCCTTCTCCGGATCCGTCGTGGAGCAGCCCGCCGCGGCCAGCGGCGCCGCGGCGGACAGCAGCACGGCGGTGCGGAGGAAGTCGCGTCTCGAGGAAGTCATCGTCGAACTCCTGGTGATGGGTGCGCTCCGCGCCCGCAGGGAGGCCGGACGGCCCCCTTGCGGGCGCGGAGCGGGTGGGTCGGGTTATCGAATTGTGCGGCTCAGGCGCCGGCGGTCCCCTCCGGAGCGGTGTCGCCTCCGACGGGAGTGAAGTCACGGGCGCCGATGAACGAGGGACGGGGCGCGGGGGCGGAGAACGGCTCGACGCACGTGTTCTCCACGCTGTTGAACACGATGAACACGTTGGAGCGCGGGAACGGGGTGATGTTCCCGTTCGAGCCGTGCATGCAGTTGCAGTCGAACATGGTCGCCGAGCCCGCGGGTCCGGTGAACAGCTCGATCCCGTGCTTGTCGGCCAGGATCGACAGGCTGGCGGGGTCGGGCGTGCCGATCTCCTGTCCGCGCAGGGACTCCTTGTAGTGGTCGTCCGGGGTCTCCCCGACACAGGCCACGAAGGTCTTGTGCGAGCCAGGCATGATCATTAGCCCGCCATTGTGCACGAAATTCTCGGTGAGCGCGATGGATATGCTCACCGCGCGCATCCGGGGCATGCCGTCCTCCGCGTGCCAGGTCTCGAAGTCCGAGTGCCAGTAGAAGTCCTTGCCCGTGAAACCTGGCTTGTAGTTGACCCGGCTCTGGTGCACGTAAACATCCGAGCCGAGGATCTGCCTCGCCCGGCCGACGACGCGGGGATCGCGGACGAGGCCGGCGAACACCTCGCTGATCTTGTGCACCTCGAAGATGGAGCGGACCTCGTCCGAGCCGCGCTCGGTCACCGTGCGCTCGTCGGCCAGGATCTGCGGGTCCGACGACAGCCGGCGCAGCTCGGCCCGGAAGTCCTCGACCTCCTCCGGCGCGAGCAGCTGGTCGACCGACAGGAACCCGTTGGCCTCGAAGGAGTCGAGGGTCGCACCGTCGATGGGCCCGTCCTCCGGCTTGCCGTACACGACCGGGTCCTGGCGGTACAGCAGCGCGGCCTCGGCGGCCTTCCGGGTCGGGTAGGCGTCGTCGATCGTCGGATGGGACTCGATGATGCTCATGCGTCCTCCTCGGTCAGCAGGGGGTAGACACCGTTCTCGTCATGGACCTCCCGGCCGGTGCAGGGCGGGTTGAACACGCAGACGGTGCGCACGTCGGTGTGGGCGCGCAGGGTGTGGTGCTCGTGGCCGTCGAGCAGGTACATCACGCCCGGCTCGATCTTGTGCTTCTCGCCCGTCTCGTCGTTGGTCAGCTCGCCCTGGCCCTCGACGCAGTACACGGCCTCGATGTGGTTGGCGTACCACATCTTCGTCTCGGTCCCCGCGTACAGGATCGTCTCGTGCAGCGAGAACCCGACGCCCTCTTTGGCCAGCACGAAGCGACGGCTGCACCAGGTCGGCGCCTGCACGTCGCGCTCCGTGCCGATGATCTCTCCGAGGGAACGAACGATCATTGAAACTCCTCTGCTGTGTCGGTGCCGGGCGGGCTCAGGCGGTGACCTTCTGGCGGACGGCCTCCAGGGAGTCCGCGATGATCTCCAGGCCGGTGGCCAGGTCGGACTCGGTCGTGGTGAGCGGCGGCAGCAGCTTGACGACCTCGCCCTCGGGCCCGGAGGTCTCCATCAGCAGCCCGCGGGCGAACGCCTCGCCGCACACCTGCGTCGCCGCCTCCGGGTCCTTCATCACCAGGCCCCAGGCGAGGCCGCGGCCGCGGACGCAGTCGATGGCGCCGGCGTGCGCGATCGCGATCTCGTTCAGCGCCGCCTGGACCTGCTGGCCCTTGGCGAGGGTCTGCTTCTCGAAGTCGTCGCCGGTCCAGTAGTCCTCCAGCGCGGCGACGGCGGTGACGAACGCCGGGTTGAAGCCGCGGAAGGTGCCGTTGTGCTCGCCCGGCTCCCACACGTCCAGCTCGCGCTTCATCAGCGTGATCGCGAAGGGCAGCCCGTAGCCGCTCAGGGACTTGGACAGGCAGACGATGTCCGGGGTGATCCCGGCCTCCTCGAAGCTGAAGAACGGCCCGGTGCGGCCGCACCCCATCTGCACGTCGTCGACGATGAGCAGGATGTCCTGCCGGTGGCACAGGTCCTGCAGGCCCCGCAGCCACTCGGCGGTGGCCACGTTGATGCCGCCCTCGCCCTGCACGGTCTCCACGATGACGGCGGCGGGCTTGTCCAGGCCGCTGCCGCTGTCGTCCAGCATCGTCTCGAAGAGCAGGAAGTCGGGCGTCCTGCCGTCGAGGTAGTTGTCGTAGGGCATCGCCACGCCGTGCCCGAGCGGCACGCCCGCGCCGGTGCGCTTCATCGAGTTGCCGGTGACGGCGAGCGCGCCGAGCGTCATCCCGTGGAAGGCGTTGGTGAAGCTGACGATGGTCTCCCGGCCGGTGTACTTGCGCGCCAGTTTCAGCGCCGCCTCGACCGAGTTGTTCCCCGCGGGACCGGGGAACTGGACCTTGTAGTCGAGGTCGCGGGGCGCCAGGACGTACTCGTTGAAGCGTTCCAGGAACTCCCGCTTGGCCGTGGTGTACATGTCGAGCCCGTGCACGACGGCGTCACTGGCGAGGTAGTCCATCAGCCGGCGTTTCAGCCCCGGGTTGTTGTGCCCGTAGTTGAGGGTTCCGGCGCCGGCGAAGAAGTCGAGGTAGCGTTTGCCGTTCTCGTCGGTCATGTGACTGCCCTGCGCGGTGGTGAACACCGTGGGCCAGCTTCTGCAGTAGCCGCGGACTTCCGATTCCATGCGGTCGAAAACGTCCATGTCTGCCTCCAGGCAGGGTCGGAGAGGAGCGGGTGGGGGGCGTGGAGCGTAGGTCAGTTCGCGGCGGCGATCGGGCCGATCCTGAAGAGCACCTCGGGCTCGTGTCCCCCCTCGGGGAAGTGCTCCGCGGCGAACAGCGGGCTGCGGGCGAGCTCGCACCCGCGGGCCCTGGCGAAGGATTCGAACATGGCGGTGGAGGCGGCGTTGTCCGGCGTGACCGTGGCCTCCATGTACCGCAGCCCGCGGGGACCGAGGCGGTCCGCCAGGCTGTCGAGCATGCGGCGGGCGAGGCCCTGGCCGCGGTGGTCGCGGTCGACCGCGACCTGCCACACGAAGAACGTGTCGGGACGGGACGGGCGGACGTAACCGGTGATGAAGCCGCACGGGCCCGCGCCGTCGCGCGCGACGACGGAAGTGTCCGCGAAATCGCGGCACCAGAGCGCGTAGCTGTACGGCGAGTTGACGTCCAGGACGCGTGAGTCCCGGGCGAGCCGCCAAAGCGCGGGTCCATCGGCGAGGCTCGGCTCCTGGAGTTGCACTTCCGCGTTCGTCTCGTTGTTCCCGGGGCGTCGGGTCGGTGATTCCAGGGGTTGCGCTGCCATGTCCAGGCAATTTAGCGAATCTCGCGCGGTGATCGCAGATAGATGTTATCGACGAGATGTTTAGTCCGCTCGCCCAGTGGGTATGGTTACACGCTTTCCCGATTCGGGTGCAATTTGGGCGGTCTTGTCGCGGGCCGCGATCCGCTTTTCCCCGGGATACGCAGGAGGTACTTCCGGGTGCGCCGGAGATGTTGCCGGCATGCTTCCTGAATGCGACCTTAACGTTTCACCGCGAGGTCGGGAGCGCTTTTTCGTATCGGTTGTGTGAGGTAAGTCACACAGAAGGGGTGTCAACGGGGCGGGTGCGGCGGGCGTCACTTCGCATCGCGGGAGGTCGCGCCGCGCGCGGGCGAGGTGGGGCGGGTGTGGGCCGAAACGCTCCACGAGGCCGTCTGTACTGACCCCTGGGGGCAGGTGCGCTCTCCAGAGGGTAAGACCGCACTTGCTAACGGGTTAGGAAATGCGGATTTTGGTCCGCTTCCGGGTGGCGGGGGCCGGACGAGCAAACCGGACCCCGACCCGGTTACGGACAGGCTGAAGCTCGTAGTCGGCGAGACCGATTCATGATCGGCCCCGCGACGTCCGATGACGTGATGTTATCAGGCGATGACTGAGCGTCACGCCTTGCCGGCGAAACGGTCGGTCGCCTCGATCAGGTGGTGCAGGATCCCCGGCTCGCTGTAGGCGTGGCCCGCGTCGTCGACGATGTGGAAGTCGGCCTCGGGCCACGCGCGGTGCAGGTCCCACGCCGTCGCGACCGGCGTGCATATGTCGTAGCGGCCCTGCACGATCACGGCCGGGATGTGGCGGATCCTGTCCACGTCCCTGATCAGCTGGTCCTCCTCGAGGAAGCCCTCGTTGGTGAAGTAGTGGTTCTCGATGCGGGCGAACGCGACGGCGTACTCCGGCTCGCCGAAGCCGCCCGCCATCTCCGGGTCCGGCCGCAGCGTCAGCGTCGAGCCCTCCCACGTCGCCCACGCCTTCGCGGCGGCGATCCGCACCTCCGGGTCCGGCGACTCGAGCCGCTCGCGGAACGCCGAGATGAGGTCCTCGCGCTCGTCCTCGGGGATCGGCTCGACGTACTTCTCCCACAGGTCGGGGAAGATCAGCGACGCGCCCTCCTGGTAGAACCAGTACAGCTCGAACGGCCGCAGGGTGAAGATGCCGCGCAGCACCAGCTCGGTCACCCGGTCGGGGTGCGTCTGCGCGTACGCGAGCGACAGGGCGCTGCCCCAGCTCCCGCCGAACACCAGCCAGCGCTCGATGCCGAGGTGCTCGCGGAGCCGCTCCATGTCGGCGACCAGGTTCCAGGTGGTGTTGCTCTCCAGCGACACCTCCGGGTCCTTCGCGTGCGGCAGGCTGCGGCCGCAGTTGCGCTGGTCGAACAGGACGATCCGGTACGCCTCCGGGTCGAACTGCCGGCGGTGCGCGGGGCTGCACCCCCCGCCCGGCCCGCCGTGCAGCATCACCGCGGGCTTGCCGTCCGGGTTCCCGCAGACCTCCCAGTAGATACGGTTTCCGTCGCCGACGTCGAGCAGCCCGGAGTCGTAGGGCTCGATCGGCGGGTACAGCGTGCGAAGCTCCATGGGGCGCGATTGTTCCACCCGGCCGGTGCCGGGGCCGGATGTGACCCACGGCACCTCCCGGACGGGCCGCACGGAGGGTGATCAGGCGTCCTGCGTGCGCGAACGCCGGCCCGGCGCCGAGAGGGCAAACCCCAAACTGGGCAAACGTTCCGCTGGTCGGGACTAGAGTGCTCCTAGTGAGCGAAGCGAGGAGCCACAGGGCCGGCAGCGGAGCGAGCGAGATGTGCACAACGACCCCCGCGAACGCGGCCGTGCGCCGCCGGGCGAGGAGACACGTGAGCGAAGTGACGAGCCGTCGGGCCGGGAACGCTGCGAGCAGGGCGAGCGGCGTGCCGCCGGTCGGTCCGCTCCCGTCCGGGAGGCGAGGAGACCGGTGAGCGAGCTGAACGGATCCGGCGGTTCCCGAGGAGTCCCCGACGCGGCGACTCCCTGGCCCGCCATGGGACGCGACCCGGGCGGCGCGCAGCAGTCGCTGCCGTCCGCCCAGCAGCCCATCCAGATGGCCAAGCCCGGGCAGCCCGCGCAGGCGGGCCTCCACGGGCAGACGGGGGAGATCGTGCGCCCCGACGTCGAGCAGGCCGAGGCCCAGCCCTGGGACATCGTCGAGCGGCTCCGCCAGATGGCCGACCTCATCGGCGACGCGCTCGCCGCCGGGGAGCGCAAGGTCAACGAGGCGCAGACCGAGACCGCGGCGCAGATCGCGGCCGTCCAGGCGGAGAAGGAGTCGGCGCAGCGCGACGCGGCCGCCGCCTGGGGCGAGGTGCAGCGCGCCCGCGGCCAGGCCGAGCAGGCCGACCGCCGCGCGGTGGAGGCGGAGCGGCGCGTCACCGAGGCGCAGACCGAGTCCGCGGCGCAGATCGCGGCCGTCCAGGCGGAGAAGGAGTCGGCGCAGCGCGACGCGGCCGCCGCCTGGGGCGAGGTGCAGCGCGCCCGCGG